>JBAQGU010000166.1:0-3139 GCA_049287975.1 Roseiarcus sp. | reverse complement strand
CTGATGGCCCTCTATGGCTGGACAGACGACGCTATGCCAAGCATTTACACGAAGAAAGCCAATCGCACCAAGATGGCGGCGGCCGGCTCATTCAAATTGGGAAAGTGAAACATGACCAAAGCCAAATTCGATCATTGCTCACATGTGATAACGTACCTCAATGCCGTGTGTTGGCTCAGCCGCACCATGGGTTGGTGGCACGAAAACATCCGTGCCGAGCGAGCGTGGTGGAGATATTTCAACGCCATGAAAGGCGAGGAAGTCTGACCAGCTATTTTCGCACCCTATTTTAGGTGCGAACGTCAGAGCAAATTCTTAAATGAATTCAAGCCATCAAATTGTGGGTGCATCCCTTACCCGGAACCTGGAAGGGATCGCTGACGACGCGCCGAATCCGGAGGCGCGTTATACGTCCCGCGAGGCCGTGCAGCTCGCCTTTGTCGCCGTCATCCAGCAGCTGCCGCCGCGCCAGCGCGCCGCGCTCCTGCTCTGTGATGTCATGGGGTGGTCGGCCGGCGAGGCGGCCCAACTGTTGGGCGGATCGATCGCCTCGATCAACAGCGCCCTGCAGCGGGCGCGCGAGACGCTCGCCAAACGCTATCCCGAAGGCCGACCGGCAGCGGCGCCCCGGCCGAGTCCCGCGCAGCAAAAGCTTCTCGACCGCTACTTACGGGCCTGGGAAGGTCATGATCTCAACGGCTTCGCGGCCCTCCTCAAAGAGGACGCGACCTTCACCATGCCGCCGTGGCTGCAATGGTATGCGGGGCGCGAGGCCATCCGGTCCTTCGTGGCGCTGGCTTGGAAGGCCTGTGGCGGCGTTCGCCTCGTGCCGACGGCCGCCAATGGGCAGCCCGCGTTCGCGGTCTATACCCGAACTGGCGCCGAACCGCCGTGGGCCGCGCAATCCGTCCACGTGCTCGGGCTCGAGCATGAGACGATTTCCACGCTGACCGTGTTTCTGGAACCGGCCGTGTTTCACGCCTTTGGGCTACCGCTCGTTCTCCCGGACGCGGCGGGCTCCGAATCGCTGTCCACTCCACAGCGTGGCTGAGGAACTGAAAAAAGTAAGCTGGGCGCGCTCCCTTCCCCTGCGGGGGGAAGGGGGTTCCGTCGCAGCGAGCGCAGCTACGGGTCCGAACGCCAGCATCCCGCGAGGATGACGTAGCGAGAGTAACCCTCCCAGCCAAAAGAAGGCGTCCCAACAAGCCTGTCGACCCCGTTCACCCGACTGGCGGATGGCCAAAAGCCGTTCTATATGACAGCTTGCCGCGCGAAACAGATTCCTGTCTCGACAAACGATGAAGCTGTGATGACGCTTTCCCCCGCCTCCCCGCCCAGCCTGACACCAAGCGCCTCCAGCGCCTCGCCCGCGGCCGGCGTCGGCGTCGTCGATTTCAAACTCGACAACGGACTGACCGTCGTCGTCATCCCGGACCGCCGCGCGCCGGTCGTCACCCACATGGTCTGGTACCGCAACGGTTCGGCCGACGATCCGCCAGGCAAGTCGGGAATCGCGCATTTTCTCGAACATCTGATGTTCAAGGGCACCAAGACGCATCCGAAGGGCGCCTTCTCGGAAGCCGTCGCGGAGATCGGCGGCCAGGAGAATGCGTTCACCGGCAACGATTACACCGCCTATTTCCAGCGCGTCGCCAAGGAGCATCTGGGCTCGATGATGGAGTTCGAGGCCGACCGCATGACCGGCCTCGTCTTGACCGACGAGATCGTCGCGCCCGAGCGCGAAGTGGTGATGGAGGAGCGGCGCATGCATTGCGACGCCGATCCGAATTCGCAGCTGAACGAAGCGGTGCAGGCGGCCCTGTTCACCCACCATCCCTATGGAACGCCGATCATCGGCTGGGGCCATGAGATCGAGGGCCTCGGCCGCGAGGATGCGCTGGCTTATTACAACAGATTCTATACGCCGGAGAACGCGATCCTCGTCCTCGCCGGCGACATCGAGCCCGAGGAGGCGCGGCGTCTGGCCGAATTGCACTACGGCAAGATCCGCCCGCACGGGCAGGCGCCGGAGCGGCGACGGCTGCGCGAGCCCGAATCGGTCGCGCGCCGGCTCGTCACGGTCAACGACGAAAAGGTCGAGCAACCGAGCTGGCAGCGCTGCTATCTGACGCCCTCGGCGCGCACGGCCGCGCCGGGCGAATCCCCGGCGCTCGAGGTGCTCGCCCATCTCTTGGGCGGCGGCCAGACGAGCCTGCTCTATCGCACGCTGGTTCTCGAGGAGAAAAAAGCCGTCGGCGCGGGCGCCTATTACATGGGTTCGGCGCTCGACGACACCCGCTTCTATCTCTATGCGATGCCGACGCCCGAAATCTCGCTGCCTGCGCTGGATGCGGCGGTCGACCAGGTGCTGGCGAAATTCATGGCCGACGGAATCGACGCCGAAGCGTTGGAGCGCGCCAAGACCCGGCTCGTCGCCGACGCGATCTATGCGCAAGACAGCCAGGCGACGCTGGCTCGCTGGTATGGCGCTTCGCTCGCGACCGGACAGACCATCAACGACGTGCAGGAATGGCCGGCCCGCATCGAAGCGGTGACGGCGGAGGAGGTTCTCGCGGCAGCGCGAAAATGGCTGGTTCCGCGCCGCGCGGTGACGGGCTATCTGCTGCCCGCGGAGGGCGTAGCGGCCTGAGAGACGTCGCCGAACTCTCGAGGGAAACCTGTGCTTCGAAGCGGAGCACGCGAGGAAACGTTCATGAACATGCCCTTTGTCTCCCCGGCCGCGCAGAGCACGGTCAACGTGCGCGAACTCGTCACCCTGCGCGGCGTCGCCGCCTGGCTGGTCGAGGATTACGCGGTGCCGCTGGTCTCGCTCGAATTCGCGTTTTCCGGCGGCGCGGCGCAGGACCCCTTCGGCAAGGCAGGGGCGGCGACGATGCTGGCGGGCCTGCTCGACGAGGGCGCCGGCGACCTCGACCACCAGGCGTTTCAACGCGCGCTGGACGAGAAGGCGATCGAGATTTCCTTCCATGCCGAGCGCGACCATATCGGCGGCCGAATGCGCACGCTGGTGCGCCACGTCGATCGCGCGGCGGCGCTGTTGCGCCTCGCCCTCAACGCGCCGCGCCTCGACGAAGGACCGTTCGAGCGCGTGCGCGAGCAGATGAACGCGCGGCTGCGC
>JBAQGU010000165.1:0-1752 GCA_049287975.1 Roseiarcus sp. | reverse complement strand
GGTACGGCGCGAGGCGGCGGGAACGTCTTCACCGTCGCCGGCAGCCCGGCCTGCTTCTGCTGCAGCATCTCGACGACGGCTTGCTCGTACCGGTCCACGAACCTTGTCGGATCGAATTTCGCTTCCTTGGTTTTTAGAATATGCTGGGCGAGCGTCAGCAGTTCCGGTTCGACCTTGACGTCCGGAATGTCGTAGAAATAATCCTTCGCCTCGCGCAGCTCGTAGGGATACCGCAACGTCATGCCGAGCAGCCCGCTATCCCATGGCTGCAACATGATCACGCGCTCGCGCTTCGACAGCACGACGCGCCCGAGTGCGACCATGTCCTTGCTGCGCATCGCCTCCCGGATGACCGCGAAAGCCTCCTGGCCGACGGGCTCGTTCGGCGCGATGTAGTAGGGGCTATCGAGAAAACGTTCGTCGATCTCGGCTCGCGGCACGAACGTGTCGATTTCGATCGTACGATGGCTCTCGATCTCGATCGCGTCGAGTTCGTGATCCTCGATCATGAGGTACGAGCCCTTCGCGTATTCGTAGCCCCGCCCCTTGTCCGCCGCCTCGACGGGCTCGCGCGTTTCGTCGTCGACCAGTTGCTGGCGGAGACGATTGCCGGTTTTCTTGTTGATCTGGCGAAAGGCCACGCGCTCGCCAGACGACGATGCGGTCCAGAGGCCGATCGGGCAGGAAACCAGGGCTAACTTGATGTAGCCCTTCCAATAGGGACGAACGGCCGGCACACAACACTCCTACGCAACTTGAAAGCGGAAATTTACGCTACTTCGACTCGGAATGCACCTCGCCTCCCACCTCGTTCAAAATGACCATACGGACCGCACCCGCCGCCCATTCGGCAGTGTCTCAGTTTGAAATTCGAGGGGCTTGACTCCGCTCGCGCCGGCCCTGCAATCCGTGGTATGCTTTAGCGGAAAGCAGGAGACTGCGCATGCCAAGTCACAAGTCGGATTCGGTTCCGGATAGCAAGGAAGAGGAAGAGCTTGCGCGCCACCCAGAACTTAACGACATGCCGGCTACCCGCATCTGGTTTACCAGCGGGAAGATTCCTCAGGATTCGGATTTTGTGGGTAACCCCATGGCCTGTGAGTTTGCTTCTCTTTGGGAGGCTGTCGAGGATGCAGGTGATATTATTATTAAAGAAAATCGACCGGTCGGTCTTGACCCGTGGATCAAGTGCGGCCCCGCTTTACTCGGCGAAAACATGATTCTCAGCCGATACCAAAACTCGATAGGTCGCCCACGTGCCCACCGGTCCTAAAGGCGAAACCGCGAGCAACGCGCCGATCGCGGCAGCCGCAAGCGAATGAATGACGAACCGTCTCATGAATAGGCCCTCCCCCGTTCAGCCGGATTCCGGCCGCGATCGGAAAGTCTATTTCACGTTGGGCGCTCGCGCTAGTGGGTCACTTCCAAGACTTTAACGGGGCGGGCGCTGGCCACATGGCACGCCATCATCGGGCTTGTCGCGAAGAACGGGCCGAGCGTGGATTTTTGCGGGTATTTGGCAGCGGTCAACCGGCTAGAAGCTTGCTTCCTATCTTATAGGTCGTGGATACGCCGATTGCGGCGTGGTCAGTTGGGCGACCAAGAATTCGCTCGACGTCCCGAGACCGATACAAGCCCGTTCTTGCCTTATGATCCCGCATTTCATTAATCCATGCGGCGTCCTTGACTTGGTGGTCGTTCGACCGCGACGCAGTCTCAATATGAGAGGTTTTGTTATTGTCAGAATCAGCC
>JBAQGU010000164.1:0-8051 GCA_049287975.1 Roseiarcus sp. | reverse complement strand
CCGCCGAAATGCCCTTCTCCTCGCCGATCTCGACCAGCGCGTCGACGATGTCCCAGAGCTTGCCCTCGTCCGCTATCGGCGGCTCTCTCCAGCCCGCCGTCTGCCGCGTGCCCTGCGGCGCGGCCTTGTCGCGCCGATGCTTGCCCGAGAGCAGGCCGCCGGCGATGGGGCTCCAGACGAGCACGCCGAGCTTCTGGTCGATTGCGATCGGGATCAGTTCGTATTCCGCCTCGCGCGCCTGCAGCGTGTAGTGGATCTGCTGCGAAACGAAGGGGATGCGGCGGTCGCGGCGCGCCGCCTCCATAGCCTTCATCACGTGCCAGCCAGAAAAATTGGAGCAGCCGATGTAACGCACCTTTCCCGCGCGCACCAAGCCGTCGAGCGCCTCCATGGTTTCCTCGAGAGGGGTCTGGCCGTCCCACTGATGCACCTGATAGAGATCGATCACGTCGGTGCGCAGCCGCTTCAGGCTGGCTTCGCAAGCCTCGATCAGATGCCAGCGCGAAAGGCCGCGATCGTTCGGACCCGGCCCCGTCGGGAAGCGCGCTTTGGTCGCGATCAGCATGCCGGGCTTGCGCTTGCCGCCCATTGCTTCGCCAATCAACTCCTCCGAGCCGCCGCCAGAATAGACGTCGGCGGTGTCGATCATGTTGACGCCTGCATCGGCGACGAGATCGATCAGCCGCCGCACCTCGTCCAGGCAGACGTTGCCGACCTTCGCGAAGTTGCCCTTGCCGCCGAAGGTCATCGTGCCCATCGTCAGGACCGAAACCTTCAGCCCCGAACCGCCCAGTAGTCGATATTCCATTTTCTCTTACTCCGTGATGATCGGACTCGCCCGCCGTCAGGGCGCCAGTAGACGCGGTCGCCGACCGCGGTCGGCGCGCGAGCGCCTCACCCGAGGTTTCCCTCGCGCCGAATTTGAGGCATAACAGCTCCGGGAGGAACTAACATGCCAGCATCTCCGCGGCAAAGAAGGCCGCGTCAAATCTCCGCGACTGGCGAGCGATGAGAGCCCTGCTCTGCCCCCGCCCGCACGAGCTGACGGTCGTCGAGCGGCCCAAGCCGGAAGTCGCGCCGCGATCCGCGCTGGTCCGCCTGCGGCGCGCCGGCGTGTGCGGCACCGACCTGCACATTTTCGAGGGCACGCAGCCCTATTTCGCCTATCCCCGGGTGATCGGCCACGAGCTCTCCGGCGAGGTCGAGGCGGTCGGCGAGGGCGCCCGCCTCCAACTCGGCCAGCGCGTCGCGATCATTCCCTATCTGCATTGCGGCCACTGCGTCGCGTGCCGGCGCGGCAAGACCAACTGCTGCCAGAGGCTCAATGTGCTCGGCGTGCACAGCGACGGCGGAATGGCTGACTGGCTCTGCGTCCCCGACGACAATCTCGTCGATGCGAGCGGCGTCGGTCTCGACGAGGCCGCGATGGCGGAATTCCTCGCTATCGGCGCCCACGCCGTGCGACGCGGCGAAATCGCAGCCGGGCAGAGAGTTTTGATCGTCGGCGCCGGGCCGATCGGCATCGCCTGCGCCATCTTCGCCAAGGCGCGCGGCGCCGAGGCGACGATGCTCGACACGCGGCAGGGTCGCTTGGACTTCTGCCGCGATGCGATCGGCGTCGATCATGTCGTGAGCGCGGGAGCGGACGCGCGCGAGCGGCTCGGCGCGCTCACCTCGGGCGACTTCTTCGATTGCGTGTTCGATTGCACGGGCTCCGCCAAGGCGATGAACGCGGGCTTTCTATATGTCGCGCACGGCGGGGCTTACGTGCTCGTCAGTATCGTGCTCGGCGAGATTTCCTTCGCGGATCCCGAGTTCCACAAGCGAGAGACGATGCTGCTCGGCAGCCGCAACGCCACGCGCGCCGATTTCGACGCGGTGTTTGCGATGCTGCGCGCGGGAAAGATTCCGACGGCGCGGCTGAACACTCACCGGGCTTCGCTCGAACGAGCGCCGGCCGCATTTCCTCACTGGCTCGAGCCCTCGAGCGGCGTCGTCAAAGCCCTCATCGAGATTTGAGCCATGGCGTTCTCTATCCTGCAATTCGGCACCAGCCGGTTCCTCCAGGCGCATTTCGATCTGTTCGTCGACCAAGGTTATGCCGAGGGTCCGGGCAAGGGCAAAATCGCAGTCGTGCAGACGACGTCCTCGCTCGATAGCGCGCGCCGGCTCGCCTTCTTCGACACGGGCCAGCCGTACACGGTGCGCGTGCGCGGCCTCGACGGCGAAAAGCTCGTCGACCAAGAAGTCAGCGTCGCCAGCATAGGCCGCGGCGTCGACGCCAACGCGAACTGGGCGGAAGTCGAGCGGCTGTTCGTCGACGAGGCGCGTTGGATCGTCTCCAACACCGGCGATCGCGGCTATGAACTCGACGAGGCGGATGGGTCCGACGCAGGCGTCCCGCGCGCGTTCCCGGCCAAGCTCGCCAAGCTGCTGCACACCCGCTTTCGCGCCGGCCGCTCGCCGCCGACCCTGTTTCCGTGCGAGCTGATCGAGGACAACGGCGAGAAGCTGCGCGCGCTCGTTCTGCAGGTCGCGCGGCAATGGCGCCTCGGCGCCGACCTCGAGCGCTGGCTCGCCGAGGACTGCCTCTGGATCAACTCGCTCGTCGACCGCATCGTCTCGGAACCGCTGGAGCCCGCGGGCGCGGTCGCCGAGCCCTATGCGCTGTGGGCGGTCGAGAACCGGCCCGGCCTCGTGATGCCCTGCGTTCATCCTGACATCGTCGTCGCCGACGATCTCGCGCGCTATGTCCGCCTGAAGCTCTTCATCCTCAACCTCGGCCATACCTGGCTCGCCGAGGGCTGGGCGGCGAGGGGCGCCGACCCCAAGGCTTTGACCCGCGAACTGCTCGCGGATTCCGCGATCCGCGACGATCTCGAGGATCTCTACGAGCGCGAGGTCCAGCCGGTGTTTGACGCGCTCGGACTCGCCGCGGAGGCGCGCGAATACCGCGCGAGCGTCATGGCCCGTTTCCGTAACCCTTTCCTCGACCATTGGTTGACCGACATCTATCGCAATCAGGACGCCAAGAAGCAGCGCCGCTTCGGCGGCCTGATCGCGCTCGCGCGTGAGAAGGGGGTCGCGGTGGAGCAGCCACGGCTGCGCGCGGCGTTGGCGCTTCCCCTTCCCGTCCTTACGGGGAGGGGTTAGCGGGGCCGTTCCCCGACAGCCCGGGATTCTCTTCCCGTTCTGTGAGTTTTCAAGGCTTTGCAGCCAGGAAAATTTTCCGCCCGTCCCGCGAGGCGCCACCCTTGTCGACGCGATGAGCCCCGCGCCACGGCGTTACGTCCCTTATCCTAGCGCTCACGGGGCTATCCCCTTGCTGCCGGGTCGGGCGAAGCAGGGAGCGGAGCCTGCGAACCCGATCAGCCTGCACCCGCGCCGTCAACGCCGGATCCAAGTGATCCGGCCGGGATTTTCTCATGATCGGCTCGTTGTCGTCGTCGATGGCGACCAGAATACTCGGGATCTACCGTCACGAAGAGTTGCTTAACGAGGTAGAACTGGCAATTGCGTCGTCTACCCACCAGCGTTAACTTGACCCGGGACCAAAGACGGCGGCTTGGTTTCGAGCGTTGAAGGTGGGTGGATAAACTACGCGAAATCTGGTACGGGTCGTTCCACATTGATCGAGCGAGGCAAGTGTGATCGGCCATAGTTCGGCCTCTACCGAGCAGATATCATTTGGTTCTTTTCGTCTGTATCCGACGCAGCAACTGCTGTTGGAGGGCGGGAAGCATGTCCGTCTCGGCAGCCGCGCGCGAGACATTCTGATCACCCTTCTGGAGCGCCCGGGCCAACTGATCGGAAAGGAAGAGCTGATAGCTCGTGTCTGGCCCAACACATTCGTCGAGGAGGGCAATCTCAAGGTCCACGTCGCGGCGCTTCGCAAGGCGCTCGGCGACGGCCATGCCGGCAATCGCTATATCACCAATGTTCCAGGGAGGGGCTATTGTTTCGTAGCTCCGATAGCGATCTCCGAAGAGCACCAGATCGCCGTTCCGCCTCCGGAAACTGGGGAAAGGTCACAAGATCTTCCGCCACCCCTGGCTCGAATGGTCGGCCGGTCCGAGATCACGGTCAGCGTCACCGCCCACCTGTTGGAACATCGATTTGTCACGATCGTGGGACCGGGCGGAATCGGAAAGACGACGGTCGCGTTGGCTGTCGCCGATTCCTCGCTCGCCAGATTCAAGGATCGGGTCTATTTCGTCGATCTGGCGGCGCTCAGCGATCCCGCGCTTGTTCCGAGCGCCCTCGCCTCCGCGCTCGGCATCGCGGTTCGTACTGAAAATCCAACCCATACGTTGGTATCTTTCCTCAAAGACAAGGAGGTTCTCCTCGTTCTTGACAGCTGCGAGCATGTTATCGAAGCGGCCGCTTCCTTGGCGGAGAGTATTTTTAGTGGCGCGCGGCGAACGCATATACTGGCTACGAGCCGCGAACCCCTCCGAGTGGAAGGGGAGCGCGTCCACCGGCTGCCTCCCCTCGCGAGCCCACCCGCATCAGGTCGCATTACGGCCGCTGAAGCGCTCACGTTCCCCGCGGTCCAGCTCTTTGTCGAGCGCGCTGCCGCCAGCCTCGACGGGTTCGAACTGACGGACGCCGACGCGCCTATCGTCGTCGACCTTTGTCGTCGATTGGATGGCATCGCTCTGGCCATCGAGATTGCCGCCGGGCGCGCCGACGCATTCGGTATCGCCGGATTGGCAGCCCTCCTGGACGACCGCTTTCGGCTCGTGATGCGGGGCAGGCGCACCGCTTTGACGCGCCACCAGACCCTCACCACTACGCTCGACTGGAGTTATGCGCTACTCCCCGAACTCGAGCGCACCGTGTTGCGACGTCTGGCGGTATTCAAGGGCATATTCACAATGGAGTCCGCGAGCGCCGTTTTGGCGCGCAATGGCCTCTCGGCGGCGTCAGCTGTCGACTGCGTCGCGAACTTGATCGCCAAGTCGCTCGTGAGCGCAGGAATCGATGGAGGCGTCGCGCTTTATCGCCTGCTGGATACGACACGCGCATATGCCTTCATGAAGCTCACCGAAAGTGGTGAAGGTGAAAGGTTCGCGAAGATCCACGCGGCACACTACCTGGAGCTTCTCGAGAATGCTGCTCTCGAATGGGAGGTAAAGCCTGCAACCGAATGGTTGGATAAGCATCGTCACCTGATCGACAACGTCAGATCCGCGCTGGATTGGGCCTTTTCGACAAGCGGAGACGCCGAGCTCGGCATAGCGCTCACGGTCGCAGCCGAGCCCCTGTGGTATCAATTGTCGCTAATGAGCGAATATGGCGAACGCGTCGAACGCGCTCTCTCCAGTGCTGCGTTGAGCCGAGGCTCGCGCAACGAGATGGTGTTGCAGACAGCGCTGGGCACCTCGCTGATGCAGACGCGTGGGTCTGTGCCAAAGACCACGGCAGCGTGGGCCGCCGCGTTGGAGGCTTCCGAGCACCTCGGCGACATCGACTACCAACTGCGGTCGCTCTGGGGCCTTTGGGCTGGTCTGCTCAACAAATCCGATCTTCGCCGGGCGCTCGCGTTGGCGCAGAAATTTTGCGACCTCGCGGCGCGAAGCCCCCAACCGGCCGACCTGTTGGTCGGTGATCGAATGGTCGGTTATATCCAACACTTGCTTGGCGAACAGACAGCTGCGCGACTTCGCATCGAGCGCATGGTCAGTCGGTACGTCCCCCCGGTCATCGGTTCGCAGCTGATTCGCTTTGTGTTCGACCAGCGCGCAACGGCGCGGTGTTTCCTCGCCCGTATTCTTTGGCTGCAAGGCTTCCCGGACCAGGCCATCGCCGCGGCCGACGACATTGTGGAGGGCGCGTTGCAGCGCGGGGAGGTGCTTTCGCTCTGTCAGGTTCTGGTTCAGGCCGGGTGCCCTGTTGCGCTGTTTGTCGGCGATATGGACAAACTGGAACGTTATGTGGAAGCGCTGCTGGATTATTCGGCGAGAAACACCCTGGATTTCTGGCGCGCGTGGGGCCGCTGTTTCAAAGGCGTGCTCCTGATCAGGCGCGGCGACGCCGCCGGGGGATTGCCGCTGTTACGGGCCGCGCTCAGCGAACTTCGCCATATCGAATACGGCGTGTACTACGTGGTGTTTCTCGGTGAGTTCGCGGAAGCTTCAGGCCGCGCCGGGGACGTCGCGGAGGGGCTGGTAGCGATTGACGAAGCGCTCGAGCGCGCCGAACGCAACGAGGAACGATGGTACCTTCCGGAACTTCTGCGAATCAGGGGCGATCTGGCGCGGCGAGAGGGAACGCCGCACTCCGCCGACGAAGCGGAGAAGTGGTTGCGGCAATCGCTCGACCTGGCTCGAGAGCAAAAGACGCGATCTTGGGAACTGCGAACCACCTCGAGCCTTTGCCGCCTGTGGGTGGAGCAGGGTCGCACAAGCGAGGCGCATGCCCAACTCGCGCCGCTTCTTGATCGATTCGAAGAAGGATTCGGAACCGAGGACCTGCGCGCGGCCAAAAAGCTTCTCAGCGGCTTCGTATGATGTATTGCAGCACCACTCTGATCTTTTTCGAGGGCGCGGACTGTGGCGGACCGGCGCGGTCAATCATCCAGGCCCCAGCTCTTCCCGCAAGAGTCAGGGAGAGGGAGCCGAGGCCGCGCTGGCTTCCCGACGAACGGCGAAACTTGCATCTTCGCGATTTCCGGCCGCGATGCCTTTGGTTGCTGGGAAACGATAAATATACTCAGTATCATGTGTGGTATACTGACGAAACCTCCCCAACCGAGCCGTGCGACTAGAGACTGCGCCGGCCGTTTTGCCGCCCAGGTCCCAACGAGCGACTGATCACTCTCGACGCGAACGCGCGTCCGAACGCCCTCTGACGGGAAGACGGAGCCGTCCAAATTTACCATGTTCGTCTCCTGGTAAGCGGGGACGGCTCCGCGCCTTCACCGCAATTTACCGCGCTTAACCGCAGCTAACTCGGTAAAAAGCGCGCTGTCGACTAGGTTGTCAGCGTGAACTGTAACGGGCGAACACTTTCGCCTTGTGTTTTTAGCGAATTGCCCAGCGGCGCGGGGTTTCGCGGCGCTGGTCGGATTCAAACCACGCAGGTTCCGCATGCTCAGCGCGTCCGCATCATCACCCGACAACTGGCTGGCCGGCCTCCACCCACCGGAGGCGTCGCAGCCGTTCAGTGCTGAAGAGGGACCGTTCGTTCCACGAATAGGGACCCATCTTCGTCCGGACCGCACGCATCCGGCGGGCGTTCCAGCGTTTTGGACGGCTTCCGGCAGTGAGATTCACTCCATCGGGCGAGATCCAACCCTCGGACGAGATCCGAGCGAAGACGCGATTCGGTTCAGGCGCTTTCAGTTGTTTCCGCGTGCGCGTCTGCTCCTTCGTGACGGACGACCGATCGAAATCGGCAGCCGTGCGTTCGACCTTCTGACCATATTGCTCGCCTCGCGGGGGTCGGTCGTGTCGAAGGAGGAGATATTCCGACATGTATGGCCCTCGACGGTGGTGGAAGAGAGCAACCTGCGGTGGCAGATGGTTTCGCTGCGCAAGGTGCTCGGCGAGGATGGCGACCTCATCAAGACGATCCCCGGAAGGGGCTATCTGTTTGCTTGCGAGGCAGGCGAAGCAGGGAGCGGCGTCCGCGAATCCAATCCGCTCGCGCCGGCGCCCTCAGCTTCGGATCTGGGCAACCTGGCTGTATCGTTCCCTCATGATCCGGTTTCCGGCAACGAGCCGGTGGTCGTCGTGATCGACGACGACCCGAATATCCGCGAGGCGATTTACGGCCTGCTGCGTTCGGTCGGTCTGCGCGCGGAATGCTTCGCCACCGTCCGGGAATTCACGGACAGCGTTCCTCCATCGCCCCCGTTCTGCTTGATCCTCGATGTCTGGTTGCCGGGCCAAAACGGCTTGGACTTTCAAGCGCAGTTGGCCAGGGCGAACGTTCACATACCGGTCATCTTCGTCAGCGGCCATGCCGACGTTCACGCAGCGGTTCGAGCGATGAAAGCGGGAGCGTTCGAGTTCCTGACCAAACCCGTGCGTCACGAGGAGTTGCTG
>JBAQGU010000163.1:0-17194 GCA_049287975.1 Roseiarcus sp. | reverse complement strand
GGACGAAGCGGAGCGCGCCAATATCGAGGCCGTATCCCGCCACATGAACGAACTGATGCGCGTGCCCACGGTCGTCGCGGGCGCGATCATGCCCGACGCCTGCCCTTCCGACCACCGGCTCGGCGCGATCCCGGTCGGCGGCGTCGCGGCGACCAGGGACGCGATCCACCCGGGCATGCACTCGGCCGACATCTGCTGTTCGATGGCCGTGACGATCTTCGACAGCTGCAGCGACGCGGGCCGCATTCTCGACGCGGGAATGAAGCTCAGCCATTTCGGCGCCGGCGGCCGGGCGGCCGGCGGGCGAATCCAGCCGGCCCCCGAGCTGCTGGAAGCTTTCGAGCGAAACATTTTCCTGAAGCCATTGGTCGGCGCCGCGATCGAGCACAACGCGACCCAGGGCGACGGCAACCACTTCTTCTATGTCGGACGCGTGCGTTCGAGCGCACAGGTCGCCCTGGTGACGCATCATGGCTCACGCGGTCCGGGCGGGAAGCTCTATGCGGCCGGCATGACGTCAGCGGAAAAGTTCCGCCGCCAGGCGTCCCCCGAGACTCCCGCGCACAACGCCTGGATTCCCAGCGAAACGCGCGAGGGCGAGAGCTATTGGGAGGCGTTGCAACTGATCCGCGCCTGGACGAAGGGCAACCATTTCGCGATCCACGACCTGATCGCGGCGACGCTCGGATTGCGCGCCGACGACCGTTTCTGGAACGAGCACAATTTCGTCTTCCTCCGCTCGGACGGCCTTTTCTATCACGCCAAGGGCGCGACCCCGGCCTATGCGGATTTCTCCAGCGACACGAATGGGCTCACGCTGATCCCGCTGAACATGGCCGAGCCGATCCTGATCACGCGCGGACTCGACGCGGCGGCCGGCCTCGGATTCTCGCCGCATGGCGCGGGAAGGAATTTCAGCCGCTCGGCCTATCTCAAACAGAACGCCGGCAAGAGCGAAGCCGACCTGATCGCCGAACAGGCGCCTGGCATCGACGTGCGCTATTTCAGTGGAATCCCCGACGTTTCCGAGCTGCCCGGCGCGTATAAGAACGCGGCGTCGATGCGCCGCCAGATCGCCAAGTTCGGCCTGGCGGAAGTCGTCGACCAGATCGATCCGATCGGCAACATCATGGCGGGCGACTGGCAGCGCGTCGCCCCCTGGCGGAAGAAGCGTCTGCCGGCTCTGGATGCCGGGTGATTCCCCTCCCCGTCGTTCTCGCGGGGAGGCGCCGGGGTGGTCCCTTTTCGCCTTCGCTCTGGATCGCGTGGGGATTGCCGAAGGGGGGGCGCATCATGTCGTTCGGAAGTAAGGGCGCGCGCTCTACGCCTGTCGACTTGCTCGGAATCTGACGACTACGCAATCTTTGATGTTGGCGACTGCTTTGGTAGCTGTGCTGGGAGGGACGCTCGCGATCGCCCGGGTTCAATCCGCCCGCGACGAAAAAAAGATATATAGTGGATGGAAACCGAGAAATTGGGAAGCTGAAGCCGACAAAGACAAGCTGAATGCCTATAAGGACAAATTGAAAAAGCGAAAGCTTCGCCTGAAACGGCAGCTGGGAGAGGCAAATCGGAATCTCGAAGCAGAAAAGAGAGTTGTAATATCCGTCACGCATCGGGATCAGTCAAAAAGAGGAGTTTCTTTAGAAAAAGAACTGTCCCTGCCAATTTTGAACAACTTGCCAACTCTCCAAAAATCAGTCCGCCCGCAGGAGTGCCTCGTGGAATGAAGCGAGCGCGGGCGTCAGACGAAGAAATATCGGAAATCAGTAAGAATATATATTTGGTCAAAACCATCCATTTCAAAGATGGATCTGACTATCAGATACCCCAAGAAATAGCCACTTCTGTCTACGATAATCCAAGTCGTACTCCTTGAGGCGCGAGGAGATTGATTGAGCGTAACGTAGTATCTGCCCCTAAATCCGACCACCGACGAGCATTGTCAGACTAAATTCCATACTGCGATCTTGCGCTCCGGGGCTAGATCGCGCCGCACTGCTTTTGCCCATGAATAGTTCAACGCCCTCAGCGAGATTCGGCGCCGAAAAACGTTTGCCTCGACAGCGCCCTCGCGCGCGCCCTTAGCACTCACAACCCGAACGAGGTCGATGGGAATCTTTTGAATTGACGCGGACAACATTTAAACGCAATGTTAGGGTTGATATTGTACAGGTCACGAATGGGTGGTCAGGGATGGAACCCCAGCTGAGTAAGCCGAGTGTCGGCGACGTTCCTCGTGAAATTTCGCTAGAGCGCGAGATCCTAGAAATAGCCGACCGCGAGAAGCAGCGCCTCGGCCGGGAGTTGCACGATGGGCTGTGCCAGTCGCTTGCGGGCCTCGCGGCTCTGGCTTCAGCGTTATCGCGAAGTCTCTCGACCCTTGCCGAGCCCGGTCCGGCCGAGGCGGCCACCGAGATCGTCCGGTTGCTGAACGAGACGATCGGCGAGGCGCGCGACCTTGCGCATGGCCTGGGCCTCAGCGGCGCCGGTCTGGTTGACGCTCTCGAGACCCTGGCGCGGAATGTCAGCCACACGCACCGCATCTCGTGCGCCTTCGCATGGGATGGCCGCAGTCTTGGGCTTGGCCACGAAGCGGAAGCCCACCTCGTGCGGATCGCGCAGGAAGCCGTGCGCAACGCGACAACTCACGGTCGCGCCGACGTGATCGAAATCAGTCTGGAACGTGTCGGGGACGAAGGTTTGCTGAGCATCCAGGACAATGGCGTGGGGCTGCCCGAAGATTATCGTCATCGTGATGGGATGGGGCTGCATACGATGGACTATCGGGCGCGCGCGATCGGCGGTCGCCTCACAGTAGCGCGGCGACCCGAGCGCGGGACGGTGGTGGCCTGCGCCCTGAGCCTGCCTCCGACTGGCGAGCCGGGGGAAAGTCCAACCGATGTCCGCTATCCCCACTGAATCGCATCGCCCGGTTCGGAAGGCGCTTATCGTCGTCGACGACCACCCGGTGCTGCGTCGCGGATTGACGGCCCTCATCGAGTCCGAGCCCGATCTCGCCGTGCAAGCGGCCGTCAGCACGCGCCAGGCCCTGTTTGAGGCCATGCGGGAAAGGCAGCCAGATCTGGTGATTGTCGACCTTTCGCTCGGTGACGATGACGGCCTGGATCTCGTCAAGGAAATCAAAACGCGCTATCCGAAAATCCCCTCGCTCGTGCTTTCGATGTTCGACGAAGCGCTCTATGCCGAACGCGCGCTGAGCGCCGGCGCCCTGGGCTACGTCACCAAACAGCAACTCGACGAGACGGTGCTCGCCGCCATCCGGCGCGTGCTCGGCGGTGATGTCTATATGAGCGACACGCTGCAGCGGCGATTGGCCGAGCAATATGTCGCCGGGCGAACGCTCGGGACGGGCTCGCCCATGGATACGCTCAGCGACCGCGAATTGCAGGTATTCGGGCTGATTGGTCGTGGCCGGACCACGCGTCAAATCGCGGGAACCATGGCGAGGAGCGTCAAGACGATCGAATCCCATCTCGAGCACATAAAAAACAAGCTGGGCGTCGCGTCCGCCGCCGAATTGGCCCAGCGCGCGACCCAGTGGGTCGAGACCGGCCGCGCTGGGTGATCGCGTCGCGGCGGTACGGCGGACACACCGTTTGAATGCCTGCCCCGGTGGGCGAGGAATGAAGCGCGGACTGCCGGTGTATTGCGCCGCAAGTTTTGCGAATCAGAACCGCAGACTCCAGTCCAACTAACAGTAATTGATTCGACGCTTGGCCGCAAACCGAGTTCAGCCAACATGGGAGCCGCCAATGCGCCCTGCGGCATGATCTCATACGGCGCTTCGAGGCGCCTTCGCCCGAACAATTAACGAAGACCCGTGCGCAGGCGCGAAATCGTATGAAAAACAACATAATTCCGACTTACGTGCGTGCCATCCACCGCCTTTGGCGCTGTAGGGGTTTCCCCCACCGTGAATTAGTGCTCCGTTGCCTGATGACATCTCGCTCATTCCGGTGCAAAGCACGCCTGCGGAGATTCGGAGAGACATGCAGACTTCCTCAGGCCTGTCCAGAAGGCAGACCCCACAGGCAGAGCCGGCGAAGCGGAGGATCATGATCGTCGACGATCATCCGTTGGTGCGGCGTGGACTGAAGGCGATGATCAACGCTGAGTCTGACCTCATCGTCTGCGCTGAGGCCGCCAACCCTCGGGATGGACTCGAGGCGATTTCTGGCGCTCAGCCCGACCTGGTGATCGCCGATCTTTCGCTCGGCCAAGCCGATGGTCTCGATCTTGTCCGAGGGATTTCCGCAAGACATAAGGGCCTGCCGGTGCTGGTGCTGACTATGCACGAGGCGCCACTGCATGTTCGACGTGCTTTCGCGGCTGGCGCCAGCGGCTACGTCACCAAGAGGGACATGACCGAGACGTTGCTGGAGGCGATACGGAGCGTGCTGCGGGGCGAAAAGTACGGGGCGCCCAGAAACTGAGGCGGTCGCGACACCCGGTCACGCGGGTTACGGACGGGTTGGTGTCCGGCGTGGTTGGGCGCCTGGAATGGGCGCCATGGGGAATCCCCCCATAACAAAAATCAGGGCGCGGCCCTGATGCCAGGACACGACCGGACGGCCATCGTGCCCGAGGCAGCTTCAACCAAATGAAGGCGACGATGCCTGCCCGACGATCTAGACGGTTCGCAGCAAAATCGTTCGCGCGCCCAACGCAACTCGCGATCTGACAGGACTCACAGCAACGGCGCCTTTCGCGCGGTTGCGCTCGGACTCTTTGCCCGAGACAAGTCCGATGGTCGCGCGAATCCGAATGCAGTTGACCAGCTCTCACCTTTCATAACGAAGGGTCGAGGCGAGGAGAAAATGTTTTCTCGTCGCGCCACCCTCGGGTACGGGTACGGAGGAGTTACTATGACGAAGAATCTCCTGCCAGGGCTTACCGCCTTAGTTTTCGCCGTGGGCTGCATGAGCGCCGAAGCGAAGCTCTCCGACGATCCCTCCGGATTGCGCGTCTTAGCCGACAACGAGCTTGGCCAGAGCGGCCGCGCCCCGGTCGAGTACGTTTGGGGAAATGAAATCCCTTCTGACGCGACTGCCCCTGTCAGCACTCTCGCCGCCAATCAATCGGAAGACCAGCTCGACAGCTATTACGCCGGCGACGGCCTCATGTCCGTCGTCGCGACGGGCTTGGCCGTCATCCTGCTTGGCGGTTTGGCCTTGGTCGGCAGCGCGCTTCGACGCCGTGAGGCTTGGCAAGCCGGTCGGCCGGAGGGATGGCGCGCCGAGCTGATGGAATTCCTCGAAGACGACCTCGCCAATTTCGCCGCCGTGATGCAGGGAGTCCCGAGCCAGCCCGAGCGTTCGCGGCCGATCAGTTCTCGGGCCGCCCGACTGGGAACGGGCTATTCCCCGGGGCGCCAATCTTCGGACACTGAAAACAGAGAAGGTCGGGCAATCGATGCGATTTCTCAATAAAACATCGCGGTAGATTCTCGGCTTTCGGACAGCGAACGAGGTGTATCAGGAGCGGCATCGACCCAAGGAAATCCCGAGCGATCTCGCAAATGGGGCGTATAAAGTCCTGGTAGTTCTCGATGTCCTTGCTGAGGCCCTGCACCACGCGCTGCAGCTCGCGCGTCCGGCGCTCGAAGTCGTGAAGCGCGCTTTCGACATCGGTTATTTGTTTCAAGTGTCGGCGATGAGGGGGTGGTCGAGCCTTCCGGGTCGCACACGCTGCCTCAACCGATTCTGGTTTTGATGTGGCAAGGACGACCCTCCGGCGCCTCTCGTCAAAGGACGCCTCTAGCGCGACTGATTCGCAACGCGCGGTTGCAATTCATTGGCGCTGAGAACGGGAACTCATCAATCGCGTCAAGGGACACCCACGCAACGAGCGTCGGGATTGGACTTCGGAGTCTGGAAGTTCATAGGCTGGGGAGATTCGACGACCGCGAGGGCTGGGACGATCCTGCATGACGGCAATGCCGGACTGTGCTGCCGGGGCGGTGTCGAGTTGGATGAACTTTCGCTATCCTTATGCCCTGCCCAGCAGTTTCCAGCTCACTTCCGACGCCGAACTCAATTGCCGCATTCTCGCGAATGCCGGCGATGCTGACGTGCTTGCGGTTCATTCCCAATGAACCACCGGCACGTCCGACTTGGCGCGGCGGCCCCAGGTCCACCGCGACCTTGCGCTCTTCCTCCTCGTGCCTATTTCTTCGAGTTGGGGACGTGTTGGGGGGCGCCATCCGCGAGGTTGACCACCATCTCCGCTCGATCAATTCAGAACTTGAAGTTTTCGACGTTGGCCGGCGTCACGATTTGCGCAGGACCGAGAATGACTTCCCCCTTCGCTCCAACCTTGTAATCGCCTAGGCGGCCGGCCTTGAAGGATTCGCCTTCCTTTCCGGTGATCTTGCATTGAGCGAGCAGTTGCGCGCCATAATAGGTGAGATAGCCGAGATCTTTGACGTTCCACCAGATATCTTGCACAGAGCCGTTTTGTATGTATTTTTTGATCAAGGTCGCCGGCGCCAGACCCGTCAATTTGACCTTCCCGAGGCTCCCCGACTGTTCCATCGCGCGAGCGGCGGCGGGGAGGCCGATGCCGGCGGGAATGATGATGCCCTTGAGAGTCGGGAAAGCCTGAACGAGCGCCAACGCCTGTTGCTGATTGATCTGCTCGCTTTCTTGTCCGTAGGCGATCTGAACCAACTTCATCTTGGCGAACTTCGGCTCTTTCATCCTATTCTTCATGAAGTCGATCCAGGCGTTCTGGTTCGTCGCCGTTGGCGTCGAGGAGAGAATGGCGAAATCGCCTTCGTAGCCGATCATCTGGCCCATGCTCTCCAGCATCATCTCGGCCAGGCTGTCGCCCTTGGCTTGATTGAAGAAGAGGCTGCGGACGGGTTCGGCGACGTCGGAATCGTAGGAGACGACCCTCACCCCTTGCTGAGCGGCCCGCTTCAAAGCGGGCGCGACAGCGTTGGCGTCATTTCCCGCGATCGCGATCACATCGACTTTCTGCGATACGAGATTGTTGATGAACTCGATCTGGGCCTCCGCCGTAGCCTGAGAGGGGGCCTGCTGGACGACCTTGCCGCCGATTTCGCCTTGCGCCTCTTCTGCCCCGGTTCTCGCGACCTGGAAGTAGGGGTCGGTATCGAGCTTGGGGAGGAAGCCGACGGTCACCGGCCCCTTCGCGCACTGGTCGGCCGCGAAGGCGACAGGCGCCGCCAGCGCCGCCCCGAGAGCAAGCACTGTCAATCCCAACATGAGTTGCCTTTTCATGGTCGTTTCCTTTCTCGAGAGTTAGTCCAGGAGAGTCACTATCGATTTCGGCGGCCCGCCCTGGCTCGGGCCGCCGTTTTTGCGCAAGGCGAGCGTCGACTGGAGCGCGCCATGGACCCGCTCAGCCGTAGCGCCGACGAGAAGCGAAACTATCAGCAGCATCCCGATCACGGTTTTCTGCGCGTCGCCGCCAATTTGGCTGAGGCCGAGGACGTTGCGGAGCGACGCGATCAGAACAAGCGCGAGAAACACACCGGTAAGCTTGCCGCGACCGCCAAATACGCTCACGCCCCCGAGCAGAGCGATGGTGATGACGTCGAGTTCGAGCCCGACGGCGTTATCGGCGCGGGCGTTGGCGAGCCGTGCGGTGAAGACGACGCCGGCGACGGCGCAGACCATCCCACTGACCACGAACAAGCCGAAGCGGATTTTGTCAACCTTGACGCCGGCATATCTGGCGGCTTCGGGATTGCCGCCGATCGCGTATATCCGTCGGCCGAGAGAAGTGCGTTGCAGGACGACGATGAAAACCGGCGCGAGCAGGAGAAACGGCACGAACGTCCAAGGCACGGGGGTCTGGCCAATCGTATTGATGCCAAAGTCGGTGAACGCGTCAGGAAATTGGTTCACCGATCCCGACCCGAGGATGATGTAGCCAATTCCGCGGAACATGGCCAATGCGCCCAACGTGACCACCAATGAGGGCAAGCCGAGCCAGGTGACGAGAATCCCATTGAACGCGCCCGCCGCCGCGCCCGTGAGGATGGCGAAGACGATCGCGATTTCCGTCGACGCGCCCTCCCGGACAGCCACCCCGAAAACCACGCTGGAAAGCGCGAGGATGCTGGCGACAGAGATGTCGATCTCGCGGGCGATGATCAGGAGCGTCATCGGCAGAGCGATCAGCGCGCGCTCGGACGCGCCGGCGATCGCCTGCGAAAGATTGAAGCTCGTGCCGAAATTGGGCACGGACGACGCCGCGTAGGTCAATGCGGCGATGGTGAGCGCCAAAAGAAAGCTCTCCCATGTCGCGAAACGCTCGAGGAGTCCTCTCTTCATCGCCGCAGTCGCAATTGATCGGCCCGACGGCCGACGAAAGTGTCGACGCCGACGGCGAGCAGGATGACGAGGCCGTACATGCCGTCCAGCCAAAGCGGATCGACCCGCACCAAAGTCAGACCGTTCTGGATCACCAGCAGTGTCAGCGCGCCAAGCGCCACCCCGAGCACCGAGCCGGCGCCGCCTCGAATTGCGACCCCGCCGACGACGACCGAAGCGATCACCGTCAACTCGAAACCGATCGCCACTCGGGCATCGATCGTCGCGTAGCGCGACGCCCACAGCGCGCCGTCAAAACCGGCCAGGAGTCCGGCAAGCATGAAGGCGCCGAGCACCAGCGTCTTCGCAGGAATCCCTATCAGGGCCGCGCCATCCGGATTCGATCCGACCGCGTAGAGTTCGCGTCCGTACGGCAGGCGACGCAACGCCATTCCGACGACACCAAGCGTTGCGATGGCGATGAGAACGACCGCGGGAACTCCGAGGATCCTGGAACTCGTCAGATCGAGCCACGCCTGCGGCACCTGGTCGGCGCTGATCTGCTTTCCCCCGGCCCACAGGCTGTTCAGTCCTCGAAACACCGACAAAGTGCCGAGCGTCACCACGATCGCGGGGATCCGACCGAGCGTCACGACCACGCCGTTGAAGCCGCCGCAGGCAAGGCCAATGGCGGCAGCGACGCCAACGCCAGCCAGCACGGGGCTCTGCGGGTGGAGATGCATGAAGCGGGCCGCGCCATAGGCGGAAAGGCCAATGACGGAAGCAACCGAAAGATCAATGTTGCGCGTCAGAAGCACCAGCATCTGAGCCAAGGCGACGATCATCAGCAGCGCGGCGTCCATGGCGATCGCCGTGAGATTCTCGGCGCTGATCATGCGGGGATTCAGCAGTATGACCGGCAGGACCACCGCGGCGATGGCGCAGGCGAGGCCGACCTCGCGAGTCTGCGCCAATCGCCGCAAAAGCGAGGCGGACCTCATTTCGTGGCCTCCTGAGCCCGGACCTGCGCGATTGTCTCCTATCGAGGATTGCGAGTCTGTGACCTGTGTAGCGGTTGCCACCGGGCCGGCGTGATCCGCATCGGTTGCCGCCCGAATGACCCGTTCCGGATCCACTTCGTCGCCGCCAAATCGCGCGGTCAGGCGGCCTTCGCGCAGGACGATTATCCCATTGCACATCCCGACGAGCTCAGGCAGCTCGGAAGAGATGAGGATGATCGCCATGCCTTGGCGCGCCAGCTCGGCAATGATTACGTGCACCTCGGATTTGCTCTGGACGTCGATCCCCTGCGTCGGTTCGTCGAGAATGAGGACTCGCGGAAAGGTCGCGAGCCATTTGGACAGGACCACCTTTTGCTGGTTGCCGCCGGAGAGAGTTCTCACCTGCTGGTCGAAGTCGCGGAACTTCAGGCGCAGCCTGCGTAGATGCGGTTCGACGGCCGCGATTTCGCGACGCCTCACAACGAGGCCGGCCAGCGTCGTCTTTCCGATCACGGGCAGTGACGCGTTGGCCAGAATGGAAAACTCCATGACCAGGCTTTGTCCGAGCCGGTCTTCCGAGACGTAGACGACGCCGGCAGCCATCGCCGCGGTCGGGTCGGCAAAGGAAACCTCTTCGCCATCGAGCCTGATGCAGCCGGCGCTCGGCTGATCGATGCCGAACAGCACGCGCGCTATCTCCGTGCGTCCGCTGCCCACCAATCCGCCGAGTCCAAGTATCTCCCCGCTGCGGACTGTGAAGGAAACATCAGTAAAAGCCTCGCCTCGAGAGAGGCCCTCAACCGCCAAGATTTCTTTGCCCGGCGTCGTTTGCCGCCGCGGATAAATGGCGCCCAAAGATCGCCCGATCATCATCTGGACCGCGGAATCCCGATCGAGCTCGGCAGCTGGCTGAACGCCGATAAGTCGCCCATCGCGCAAAACCGCGATGCGGTCGGCGACCCGATAGATCTCTTCCATTCGGTGGCTGACGAACATCATCGCCACCTTGCGCGCCTTGAGTTCGGCCACGACCGCGAAGAGCCGCTCCACTTCGCGTTGGGACAAAGCCGCAGTCGGCTCGTCCATGATGAGCACTTTGGCGTTGACGGAAAGGGCGCGCGCGATCTCCACCAGCTGCTGCTCGGATGGCCGGAGCCGCTTCAGCGTGTCCTCAGGGCGGCAGTGGAGCCCGACAATCGCCAGGAGATCCCGCGCTCGTTCGCGCATACGGTCATTGTCAACGATAAACGAGCGGCGAGGCATGTGGCCGATGAAGATATTCTCGGATACGCTCAGATCGGCGAAAAGACCCGGATGCTGGTGCATCACGGCAATCCCTCGGCGTTGCGCCTCGAGCGGAGACCAGTGCTCGACGGGGACTTCCTCGACTAGGACAGCGCCGACATCCGGCCTGTAGACTCCCGCCAGCAGTTTTACGCAGGTGCTTTTCCCTGCGCCGTTCTCGCCGAGCAAAGCGAGCACCTCTCCACGCGCCAGATTGAATGAGACATCGTCGAGCGCGAGCGTTCCTCCGAAGCGTTTGCTGACATGCCGCACTCCCGCGGCAGCGCCAGGGGATGAAGGATGGGACGCTCGCGCCGATGCTCCTGCCGCGCTTGCGTCCACGGCCACCATGTCGTGTGCGCTCTCCGCCATCAGAACGACCGCGGGCCCGCTGGCTCGTACCGATTGATTGGGTAAAACCGCCAGTTGCTGGTCAGTACCTCTCTCTTGGTCCGTCGACAGTATCGAACCCGGAGAGTCGCCGATTTCATGCCAACAGCCTCCCAGTAGCTACGTTTCGCTCGACACTCGCAAATCGCGCCGCCGTGTGCAACACGTTGTACGTCGACTGCGACTCGTGTTCAACCCCAACGGATCCCGGCGTAGAACCACAGCGATGACCGCGCGTCATGGAGGTCCCGATTAAACTGCTAGGGACGGCATTTCGAAATGGTCGCTGCGCCATTGGAACGAAGCCAGTCGAATAAGTGCGACAGTGCGGATGGGGACTTTTGCCCTATCCAATCTACTTGGATCCTGCCAAGGCCTTGCCGTCGTTGAGAGTAATTTTAGAGTTCAAGTCGCGCTCGTGAGAAAGGCCCTTCGCGATGACCAATCTGGCGCCCGCTACTTGATGATTGTTCCCGGGCGCGGCTATCGCTTCGTTGGACCTCTCTGGACCACGGAGACACGAAAACCCATCGAGCCACGCGCTTCTCCCGTTGAAAGTGGGTGTGGTCCGACGACCCGGCTAACATGGCTGATCGGCCACGCAGATGCTGTTGGCGACATTGTCGGACAGACATCGTTTCGTCACAATCGTTGGGCCCGATGGCATAGGCAAGACATCAGTAGCCTTGGCTGTCGCCGAACAAGCGGCCGGCGTCATATGACGACGGAGTCTACGTGGTCGACTGTGCACCTCTCTTGGCACGTTATTAGTCGCGCGGAAACTGGCTTCGGCACTCGGACTCGAGATTGCGTTAGACGACACACTCGCGGACCGGTTGCATTCCTGCACGGCAAGCGGATGCTGATCGTCCTGGATTGTTGCGAGCGAGTTGTTGAGGCTGCTGCTGCGGTCTTGGTCGAGAATTTGCGCGAAGGAGTTGGGGATGTCGGCATCTTGGCGACGAGCCGCGAACTCCTGCGAGCAGTGGGCGAGAGTGTGTATCGTCTCCCCCACTCGAAGTCCCTCCTGCATCTGGCGCCATGATTGACCAGCTGAGAAGGTTGCCTGATGCGCCGCTGATAGCCGCCGAGGTGGACGTGCTCCGGGACGAAAGCGAAGCGTATGCGCGGAAACTGGTGGGGGCATGCGTGCACGACATGCACGCGTCACATTGGCGGTCTCCACGATTTTGTCATGCTGAATGCCTTGCCTGAGACTTCTTCTCGAGGTGCATTCGGGCATGCTGTTGCCGCACTCAGATCCGCGTTGACTTGATGGTGCGGATCAGGGCAAATCGGATGCAGCGATCGATGTGGATCACGAGGATGGACGGCGCCTATCTGACGAAGTAGAACCGATTGACGTCGAGCCGAGTTCAACCTGCTCAGGACGATTTCGATGGAAACAGCACAAAATATTCGCTCTGTGTTGCAGCCGAGCGCAGTCGAGGCTTTTTATGGCTCGGTCCGGCAATCGAGCCAGAGGCTCTGCGAGTCCCTGTCGGACGCGGACGCTACCGTACAGTCGATGCCGGATGCCAGTCCAGCCAAATGGCATCTCGCGCACACGTCCTGGTTTTTCGAGACCATGGTGCTCGGCCCCCATCTGCCCGGCTATCGGGTCTTCGACGATTCCTTCAACTTCCTCTTCAACTCCTACTACGAAACGATCGGCGCTCGTCACCCGAGGCCGAAGCGGGGCATGATCACACGCCCCTCCCTCGAGGTTATTTCAACCTATCGCGCACACGTCGACGCGGGGGTCGGGAGGTTATTGGAGAGAATGCCGTCCGCGAGTGTCGCCGAGTTGTTGGAGCTCGGCTGCCACCATGAGCAGCAGCATCAGGAGCTTCTCCTGACGGACATCTTGCATTTGTTTTCACAGAATCCGTTGCAGCCCGCATATAAGGACCCCGCAACCAGCCAGGCTAAAGCGAACACTTCGGAGCGGCTCGGATACAAAGCCTTCGCAGGTGGAGTGGTGGAAATCGGGCACAGCGGCGAGGGCTTCGGGTTCGACTGTGAAGGACCCCGTCATCGCGTTCTCCTGGAACCGTTCCGGCTGGCTGATCGGCTGGTGACCAACCAGGAATGGGCCGAATTCATTTCCGACGGAGGCTATCGCGACGCCCGACTTTGGCTATCCGAAGGATGGGCGAAGGTCCGTGCCGAAGGTTGGTCGATGCCGCTCTATTGGGAGAAGAGGGACGACGAGTTCTGGACGATGACGCTGCGCGGCCCGCGGGTGGTCGACTTCGCGGCGCCGGTCGTCCACGTGAGCTACTTCGAGGCGGACGCCTTTGCAACTTGGGCCGGACGACGTCTTCCGACGGAAACAGAGTGGGAGCACGCAGCGCACCGCCTGTCGCAAGAGGGGAATTTCGTTGATTCGGGTCATCTACAACCCAGGCCGACGTCGTCATCGGGCCACGATCTGCGCCAGATGTTCGGGGACGTCTGGGAGTGGACCCGGAGCGCGTTCTCGCCTTACCCGCGGTTCCGTCCGGTCGAAGGCGCCGTCGGAGAGTACAATGGCAAGTTCATGTCTGGACAGTTCGTATTGCGTGGCGGCTCCTGTGTGACCCCGCCGGGCCATATTCGACCGAGTTATCGGAACTTTTTCCCTCCGGACGCGCGGTGGCAGTTCTCCGGGGTACGGTTAGCGGAGGATATGTAAATGCTTGAAGTTGTAAGCCGACAAACGCAGCAGCTGGAGGCCTTTCGGGCGGACGTGGCGATGGGTCTGTCTCGAGGGCAAAAAACGTTGCCGAGCCGGTGGCTCTACGACAATCACGGCTGCGAGCTCTTCGAAAAAATCACGCGGTTGGACGAATATTACCTGACCTACACGGAGACGGATATTCTGCGGGAGCATGCGCGGGAGATTGCGGACTTCTGCGGCGAAGGCGCCGTCCTGTTGGAGTATGGCGCGGGCGCCGGGATCAAGACCGAAATCTTGATTGATGCGCTGGACGGGCCCCGATTGTATGTTCCAATCGACATCGCGGGAGACTTCTTGGACGCGACCGTCGTCCGGATGCGGGAGCGTTTCCCGAACCTACAGACATTACCCGTGGTCGCCGACTTCACATGTGATTTCGACATCCCACGGGGGGTGCCCCGAGCGCACCGGAGCGCCTTTTTTCCCGGCTCTACCATGGGGAATCTAGACCCGCATGAGGCTGAGCGATTCCTTGGCCGTGTTCGTAGACATGTGGGTTGGCGCGGCACGGCGATCATCGGCGTCGACCTCAAGAAGGACGTTGCAACCCTCCTTGCGGCCTACGACGATCGGGAAGGGATTACGGCCGCGTTCAACCTCAACCTACTGACTCGGATCAATCGAGAACTCGGCGGGGATTTCTTCCTGGAATGCTTCGCCCACGAGGCGCGATGGAACGAAGCTGAATCAGCCATCGAGATGCACCTGGTGAGCCTTCGCGAGCAGGTGGTTGCGATCGGCGGTCGGCGTTTCGCATTCAAGGCCGGAGAAACGATTCACACCGAGAGCTGTCGAAAATACTCCGTAAGCAGCTTCATGGAGCTCGTCGAGGATGGCCGCTGGGGTGTGAGCGCAATTTGGAGCGACTCAGATCGCCGGTTCGCAGTGTTCGGCATCAACGCGACGTGGTGAGAGCCATCCGCTCGATGCCTCCTGAATGGCGGCGTCGCCAGCGGTGAGAGATGGCGGCGTGTCGGGATGTTTCGAATATTGGAGTGCGCCGATGACGCGGGACAAGATCGGAATAGAACGCTCGGATATTCGGGCGGCATTGGAGGCGCACTGGGCTGCATCCGATGCGAATGACTTCGATGTCGAGCACGACATATACCGAGAGGACGCAGTGCTCGAGTATCCACAGTCGGGCGAGCGCATCAGGGGCCGGCGCAACATCCAAGCCTCTCGCGTCGCGCAGCCGAACTCGAAGCGGTTCAAGGTGCGTCGAATCGTCGGCGCGGGCGACCTCTGGGTCACCGAATTCATCCTCGCGTATGACGGCCGGCCATCGTATACGGTGAGCGTCATGGAGTTCCTGGATGGCAAGGTGGCCCGCGAGACCCAATACTTTGCGGACCCGTTCGAGCCCGGGCCTTCGCGCGCACATTTGGTTGAGCGAATAGAGTGAAGTCGGCGCGACCTCGGCGCGCCGTGCGGCCCGGGGTGCTGGACCGGGCAGAGATGCCAATCGATACGGCCGAGGTTGCTCGTTTTCTCATCGGCAAGGTGCTGGTGCGGGCGCTCCCGGAAGGCGCGGCGGGCGGGCGTATCGTCGAGACCGAGGCATATGAAGTCGGCGACCCCGCGGGTCATTCCTATCGCGGCATCACCCAGCGCAATCGTGCACTCTTCCTCGAGCGCGGGCACGCATATGTCTATCTCGCTTTCGGCATCTCGTTCATGCTGAACGTCTCGAGCGAGGCGCCTGGCGTGGGCGCGGGCGTTTTGATCAGGGCGATCGAGCCCACCTTTGGCATCACGATCATGGAGCGAAATCGCGGCATCGATCGGGTGCGAGACTTGGCGCGGGGTCCCGGACGGCTATGCTCGGCATTGGGGATTGATCGCCGGCTCGACGGGATCGACCTGTGTCAGGCCGGCCCGTTGTGGCTCGGAATTGACCGTGAGGCGACGAAGGAGATCGGGCAGAGCAAAAGGATCGGCATTACGCGTGCAGCCGACAGTTTGTTGCGATTCTACGTTCGGGGCAATCGATTTGTCAGCGGTCCGCAGGCTCTCAACAGATGAAACGTTCTGTCGCAGAGAAAGGCGCTCGGAGTATGAACATGGCAACCCCCGATACGTTTCGCTATACGAGGATTCCTATTGCCCATGCGTCTGGCGCAATCCCCGCCGTCGGGTTTGGTACGCTGATACCCGATCCGGTCGCGACGAGACAAGCTACCCGGACTGCGCTGGAAGTGGGTTTCCGGCATTTCGATTGTGCGGAACGTTACCGCAATGAGGAAGCGGTCGGCGATGCGATGCAGGCGGCGTTCAAGGCGGGGACGGTTCGGCGTGAGGACGTCTTCGTCACCACCAAGTTGTGGAACAGCAATCATCGTCCCGAGCGGGTCAAGCCCGCGTTTGACGGTAGCTGTCGGCGACTGCAAGTGGACTACGTCGATTGCTACATCATCCATACCCCTTTTGCCTTCCAACCCGGCGACGAGCAGGACCCGAGGGACGACCACGGTCAGGTAATCTATGATTCCGGGGTGACCTTGATCGAGACGTGGCGGGCGCTCGAGCGCCTCGTGGACGAAGGTCAATGCAGGTCGGTCGGCCTATCAGATGTCAACCTGGAGAAGCTGCAAGAGATCGTTTCGGCTGCGCGGATCAAACCCGCGGTGGTCCAGGTCGAATCCCATCCGTATCTCCCCGAATGGGAGTTGCTGGATTTCTGTCGGGAGCACGGCATCGTGCTGCTGGCGTTTGCAGCGTTGGGACACGGCTTGGATCCGAAACTGTTGGATGACCCCGTGATCACGGCGATCGCGCAGCGCGTCCACAAGACGCCTGCGCAGGTTGTGCTGGCCTGGGCCGTACAACGCGGCACGGCCTTCCTGACCACCTCGACCAAACCTCACAATATCCAAGCGAGCTTCGAGATTTCGAGCCTGCCTGAAGACGCCATGCAGGAGATTCGCGACCGTATAACGACGAGCGCCCGGTTCAACACTGTGGTGGGGACGGGTGTGCCTGGTTTTATTCCCAGAGGTCAATGAACGCGAGACCATTTACGCAGCGCGCCCGTTTCTCGCGGGCGTCGTACGACGCGCCGGCGGAGCAGAAGGAGGCAAAGGTGGCGGCTCGTTTGCTTTCAGTCAACGTAGGCCTACCGCGAGACGTCGAGTGGCAGGGGAAGACCGTCCGCACGGCCGTTTGGAAAGAAGCGGTTCGAGGCCCGCGGGTAGTGCGTCGGCTCAACGTGGATGGCGATGGGCAAGGGGACCTTGCTGGGCATGGCGGGGAACATCGGGCGGTTTTCGTCTATCAGATGGACTCCTATCGGTATTGGCAGAGCGAGCTCGGTCGAAACGACTTCGCTTACGGACAGTTCGGGGAAAACTTCACCGTCGACGGCCTGTCGGACCGGGAGGTTTGCATAGGCGACCGTTACCGAATTGGAAGCGCGCTGTTTGAAGTGACGCAACCGCGCGTCACTTGCTATCGGGTGGGCATACGCATGAACGAGCCGCAGATGGCAGCAC
>JBAQGU010000162.1:0-6990 GCA_049287975.1 Roseiarcus sp. | reverse complement strand
GGGAGGCGCCGGATGAAGGAGGCGAGCCTTGTCCGGCGCCGCAGCGGCCTGATCTGCGACAAGATCCTTCGACGCCACCAGGACCGTCTGGCGATCGTGTACGTCCGCCAATCCACGGTTCAGCAGGTTGAGCGCCACCAGGAATCGACCCGGCTGCAATACGCGCTCGCCGATCGGGCCGCGCAATACGGCTGGGGGCGGGAACAGATCGTCGTCATCGACGACGATCTCGGGCGCTCCGGGGCCAGCGTCGAGGGCCGCTTGGGCTTTCAGCGGCTCGTCGCCGAAGTCGGCCTCGGCAATGTCGGTCTCGTGCTCGGCATCGAGATGTCGCGATTGGCGCGCTCCTGCCGCGATTGGCATCAGCTTCTGGAAATCTGCGCGCTGTTCGATACGCGGATCGCCGACGCCGATGGGGTGTATGATCCAGCCCATTACAACGATCGTCTGCTGCTGGGCTTGAAAGGGACGATGTCGGAAGCCGAACTGCATATCCTGAAGGCGCGGATGCTCGCGGGCCGGAAAGCCAAGGCGGGACGGGGCCAACTGGGCAAGCCCGTGCCGATGGGCTACGTGCGCCGTCGCTCGGGCGAGGTGGCGTTCGATCCCGACGAACAGGCGCAAACGACGATCCGCCTCGTCTTCGATCTGTTCGATCGGTTCAGGACGGTCGGCAAGGTGATGACCTATCTGGTCGAACACGAGATCCGCATGCCTGTGCGCTCGCGGAGCGGGCCGCAAAAAGGCGATCTCGAATGGCGGCGCGTCAATCGCGCGTCTTTGCTGAATCTGTTCGCCAATCCGATCTACGCGGGCGTCTACGCCTACGGCGTGCGCGCCGTGGATAAACGGCGTCAGAAGCCCGGCCGGCCGGGAACGGGACGCCGACCGCCGCGCTCAGGCGAGGCGGAAGTCTTCCTGCACGATTGTTTGCCGGCCTACATCAGCTTCGAGCGCTATCGGCGCAACCAGGCGCAATTGCAATCCAACAGGGCCGCATGGGGCGGAGCGCCGAGGGCGGGGACGGCCCTTCTTTCGGGTATTCTCGTCTGTGGCCGCTGCGGCCTGCGCATGCTCGCCCAATACAACAACAACGGTCATACGGCGCGCTACGTCTGCCAGGCGATGAAGAGCAGCTACGGCGCTCCTTTCTGTCAGTCGCTGAAGGCTCGACCGCTGGACGATCTGATCGCAAGTCTCGTTCTCGAAGCGGTGACGCCGGCGGCGATCGAGGCCAGCGTGGCGCTCGCCGAAAATCTCGAAGCCGAACGCGCGGCGCTGGATCGTCATTGGCTTCAGAGGCTGGAGCGCGCGGGATACGAGGTCGAACGCGCGCGCCGGCAGTATGCGGCCGCGGAGCCGGAGAACAGGCTGGTGGCGCGTACGCTCGAACGCGCCTGGGAGGCGGCTCTGACCGAACAGGGGCGGCTGGAGGCGGATTATGAACGTCTGAAGCGCGGCAATCCCCAGGCGCCGAGCGCGGCCGAAATCGCGGCGATCCGCGAGCTGACGCAGGATTTGCCGGCGCTCTGGCGAGCCCAGACCACGACTCGAGCCGAGCGCCAGACCATCGCGCGCTTGTTGCTCCAACGGGTCCTGGTCGAGGTCGTGGGGAGCACGGAAAAGGTGCGCGTCGAATGCCATTGGCATGGCGGAAGCCGCACAACGCACGAACTGACGCGCCCGGTGGCGCGGCTCGCGACGCTCAGCACTTACACGGCGCTGACGGCGCGCGCGGCCGACCTTCGCCGGGAAGGCCTCGATTGCCCGCAAATCGCCGATATCCTCAACGAGGAAGGGTGGCGTCCGGCCAAGCGTCGGGACACGTTCAATGCGGCGATGGTTCATCATCTGCTCATCAAATCAGGCGCAGAGACCGTCAAATATCGCCGACGTCCGTCGCGGATCGAGCGCCGGCCGAACGAATGGACGATTCGCGAACTCGCTGAAGAAATCGGGATGCCTCAGCCTACCCTATACGCCTGGGTCCAGAAGGGCCGACTGCCGTGCCGCAGCGCTGGCGCGGGCTCCAAGCGCGCCAAACTGGTCCGGGCGGATCCCGAGACGGTCGCGGACTTGAAAACGATCCGAGCGACCCCGCCGCATTGGCGGCAAACCCCGCCAAGGATCGAAAGCACTCACCCCTCCCCAACAACAGAATCTCGAGAGTCCCCATGCCTGGTCGATATCGCAAAGCCTTGGAATCCCATATTTCGCGGAAAAATCCCGGGCGCGTCTCTCCCCTGCCCCGCGCGGGCTTCGCCTCTTCAGAGGCACGCCCGCGCGAGCGGCTGAAACGCGCGGGCGCGATGGGAAAGGGCGAGCGAGCCGTCTGCGGGCAGGCCGTGCTTCTCCGCCGCCGTCATTTCGCCGAAAGTCCTCGCGTGGCCATCGGGGATGAACATCGGGTCATAGCCGAACCCGGCGGTCCCCCGGGGAGGATACGTCAGGTCGCCGTCGACGCGGCCCTCGAAGACTTCGGTATGGCCGTCCGGCCAGGCCAGCGCGAGCGCGCTGATGAAATAGGCGCGCCAGGGTCGGGAAGCGCCTCGCGCGCGGAGTTCGCGCTCTATCCGCGCCATCGCGGGCGCGAAGTCCCCTCCCCCGCCCGCCCAGCGCGCGGAATAGATGCCCGGCGCGCCGTCGAGCCCGACGACGCAGAGGCCCGAATCGTCGGCCAGCGCAACCATCCCCGCGGCTTCGGCTGCCGCCCGTGCCTTGATCAGCGCATTGTCGAGGAACGTCTCGCCGGTCTCCTCCGGTTCGGGCAGGCCGAGCGCGCCCGCGCCGACGACCTCGATCCCTCGGGGTTCGATCAGATCGCGAAACTCCGCCAGCTTGCCCTTGTTATGCGTCGCCGCGACGATCCGGCCGGCGAGGCGGCGATGGGCTGAAACGTTCATGGCGTGACGATCTTGAACCGCTGACCGACCGGCGTCGGCGCCCCGCTCTCGAGGCCGTTCAGAACGAGAAACTGATCGAGCGGCCGCCCGCCGACGCTCATCCGCTGCGCGAAACCCTGCGAGGTCTCGCCGGGCTGCGCGGTCACGACCTGGAGGCGCAACGGGCGCGCTTGCGCCGCCTCCTCGGGTTTGAGACGATGGAACGAATGGATCGAGGCGCGAAACCGCGCGTCGACCGCCGGCGTCAGGCTGTGGGCGGCAAAAATCAGCCGGAAGATGCGCCCGTCGAGCCTGATGGCGCCGAGCCGAAAGCTCCATTCGTGGCCCTGCGCGACCGCCGTCGCCATCGGCAGGTCCGCGTCTTTGATGGTCTCGATCGAGTTCGTCTGCACCCCGTCGATCCAGCCGGAGGCGAGCGCGCTTTCCAGGCTGGTGGATTCGCTCTCCTCGATGCTGTCGAGCCGCAACGCCTGCGCGCCCGCCTCGCCGACGCCGATCAGCGCGGCGCTCTGGTTCTCCAGCGCGAAACCCTCGGGCGCCTCGAAGGCGAAGCCGAGCTTGGGATGCAGGAAGCGCTGCCCGAGCGCGAGGCCCTCGGCCGGGTTGTCGCCGAAAGCGATGCCGTCGATCGCGCTGAGATAGGCGTCGCGGGCGGCATCCCCGATGCCAGGCGCGCCGATCTGCCGCGCTTCGGCGACCGCCTGTGCGATCCGCTCGGGCGTGGACGGATGGGTCGCCATCATGTCGGGCTTGTCGGCCGGGCCGAGGCCGATCAGCGAAGCACGCAGCGCGCTCCATCGGCCGAGCGCATCGAGGAAGCGCGAGGCCGCATAAGGATCGTAGCCCGCCTTGGCGATCACCTTGATGCCGATCTGGTCGGCCTCGAATTCCTGCTGGCGCGAGAAATGCGCGATCGAGAGCTTCATCCGCGCCTCCTCCTCCTGGCCCTGCTGGGGCTTCGCCAGCAATTGATTCGAAACCCGGGTGTACAGCTGCGCGGTGCGCTCGAGTTCGGCGCGCTGGGCAGCGTGATGCGCGGTGATATGTCCGATCTCGTGCGCCATCACGGCCGCGACTTCCGCGCCGTCGTTGGCGAGGGCGAGCAGCCCGCGAGTGATGAAGATGTCGCCGGAAGGCAGCGCGAAGGCGTTGACGATCGGCGAATCGAGCAAGGTCACGCGATAGGGTTCGGTCGGCGTCTGGCTCGCCGGTGCGAGCTTTGCCAGAATTCCATCGAGATAACGCTCGACCCCCGGCGCGCTGTAGGGACCGCCGAAGGCCTCCAGCAGGCGCTTGCGTTCGCCGTTGACCGGCGCCGTGACGACCGGGCCAGCCACCGGCGGCGCGGCCGCGACGGAGACGGCCGGCGACGGCGGTTCGATCGACGCGCAGCTCGCCAGCAACAGCGTCAGGGCGACCGCCTCGACGACCGCCCTCGCAAGGCCAAGCCTTTTCCGTAACCCGCGCTCCATCCTCATCCGCCCGGTTTCGCCTCCTTCTCGCCCTCGGCCCGCCCGAGTCGCTCGATCATCAGGGGATCGGCGAGCTCGATTCGTAACCCGAATCGGTCCTCCAGAACGCCGCGAACGCGAATCGACTGCCCGGCCAGCGCGTTCAGCTGGATCCCTCTGTGCTGGAACGCGGGTTCGCCTTTTCGGGCGACGACCACGCTGAATCCGCCCCGGCGACCCAAGTCAAGATAGACGCGGGAGCGTCCCACGCCAACCCTGCGCACCACCCCTTCGATCAAGACAAACCGGCCATCGTTTACGCGCAACACATCGAGATCGGCTGCATCCAGGATCGAGTCGGGGTCGTTCCAGAGGCCCGAGCCCGCCGCCCTCGCCGCCGCCTCGGCGGCGAGCCGTTCCCCTTCGCAGCCGCGCGTCTCGAATTCCGGACGCACGCGCGCCAAGCCGGCATTCAGCAGTTCCGTAGAGGCGGCGGGGCCGTCCGGCAAGGCCAAATCGGCGAGCCAGCGCCCCCAGCGATCCGGCCGCGCGGCGAGCAGCGCGACGGCGACGATTTTGCCCATCCAACCCTCCGTCAGCCGGGCGCGCGCGGGAGCGACCGCGTCAAAACTGCCGCCCGTGGGGATATCGAGGCCGGCGAGTCGGACGAGACGTCCGTCCTCGAGTCGAATCTCCGCCCGTTCCGTAACGGATTCGACCTTCGCCGAGCCCGAGGCGACGCCGCAAGCCGCCGCGGTCCCCCCGCCGCAAACCAATCCCAGGGCGGCGCCCAAAGCGGCGCCAGCGCGCGCCGAGCGCCGCCGGCTTTGCGAAATCGGGTGATGCGCGAGGGCGAAAACCATGCTACGGGCTCGATGCGATCCAACGACGCGTCGATATCCGGTTTGTCGCCCGCGGTCATTTGCGAAACTGTCCGCGTCGTCTTTCCGGCGCTCGCGTCGACGGGGTCCCGGTAGCTCAGCAGGATAGAGCACAGGTTTCCTAAACCTGGGGTCAGGGGTTCGATTCCCTTCCGGGACGCCATTTATCTGATTGAAAACAAAGATGCTTCCCCGAAGCCGGTGGGATCGACCCTGGGCGCGGAACGGAACGAAAGAGCGCCGAAATTCCACGAGGGATGCACAAAGTCCCACGGACCCCGCGCCGCCTCGAGGAGCGAGGTTTGCGGATCCCCTATCGGGGACGCAAAACGATCGAACCCCACGGAAAACAGAACCGGCTCGTCTCGACGTCGCTGCTCACCGCCGCAAAGCCCTGCCTTTCCGTAAAAGCAAGCCGGTCAAAGCAGCTAGGGAGTTACGCTGCCGCGTAAGTGAGGGCGCCGGGCGCGGAAACCCCTGGGGTTTCCACGTCGAGGCGTCCAAAATCGCGGATCTGAACGGAGCGATCGAAAAGGAAATATCAAGCCCCTTGCGACGCATCGAGCGCGCGAGACAGCGCGGCGGCAAGCTGCCCGACCAGCGGCTCGGTGGTGATCGAGTGATGGTCGCCCGGCACTATGTGGACCGTCACATCGCCTTTGGACAGACTGGCCCAACCCAACGTCGGACCCCGGATCAGGTCCGCCGGCAGTGGCTCGCTCGCGCGGAACAGTGTGATCGGCAGCGCGGAAGGCGCTGGCCGATAGTCGTGCAACGCTCGAAGATTCGCATCGAACATCAGAATCTGATCTGGCCCGAAACGGCTGAGGTCGAACATGGAGGCGGCGTCCGGTTGCACGCCAAACGCCGCTTTCAACCATCTCCGCAACATTCTCCTCCCCTCTCGAAACCGGCTGGCGGTCTCGAACTTGCCCATTTCAGCGTGAAAACGACCCGGTAGGTCGGCGAGGACGCGGTAGAGAGCCGGTAGGGCGTCGCGTGGCGTCGGCCGCCACCCCGGCGTTCGCGCGTCGATGATCGCGAGCAGCCCGATTTCATGTCCTTGCTCCGTCAACTGCCTCGCCATCTCGTAGGCGACCATCGCGCCGAACGAGTGGCCCCCGAGATAGAACGGCCTCGCGGGTTGACGAGACAGCATCGCGGCGACGTAACGCGCGGACATCTGGCTGATGGTCTCGGTGACGCAAGGTTCTGATGTCCTGCGGAGACCAAAAAAGGGACGATTCGTCCCCATCCGCGCGGCGAGACGGTGCAAGTGCAGCACGTCGCCGCCGATGCCGTGAACACAGAAGAACGGCGAACGATGCCCGAGCGGCTGAAGCGCCACGACCGGATCCATCGGCGCCCGCGACTGTTCGTCTCCGTCCAACAGTCGCACCAGCCTGGCGATGGTGAGGCCGCCCGTCAGCACGTCGACGGTCAAGCGCCGGCCGAACCTCGTCTCGACGGCGGCGAACAGACTGAGCAACGCGAGCGAATCCCCTCCGGACTCGAAAAAGTCGGCGCGCACGCCGAGCGGCGGCAGTCGCAGCACATCTTCCCAGATGCCGGCGATCTCGCGCTCCAATGGGGTCTCTGGCGGGTGGTCCGCGGCAGGCCCCGTTTCCTCGCGCGGCGGCGCCGGCAGCGCCTTGCGGTCGAGCTTGCCGTTCGGCGTCATCGGCATAGCATCGAGCCACACAAACGATGAGGGCGCCATATGCCGCGGCAATTGCCGCTCCAGCGCTGCGCGCA
>JBAQGU010000161.1:0-8539 GCA_049287975.1 Roseiarcus sp. | reverse complement strand
GAGAAGCCCTTCCTCGAGTGGACCTGAGTCCAAAGGCTCCCACATGCGAAAAGAAGGAGCCGAGTTCCTGCGCGGCTGCATGAGTTTCCCGTCATAGAGCGGTCCCTTCCGTCGCCTTGCGTTTGCCGGCGATCTCGCGCGGTGCGGCGACCGCTTTTGCTACGAAACTCGAGACGGCCCCGCTTGCATCGGTGTAGCACTTCGGCGATCATTCTCTGCCCATGCAGGGGGCGGCGGGAGTTTAGGATATGAGCAGTGAAGACAAGAAACACCGGTCGCATCTACCAATAGCGACTCCGGAGCGAACAGGCTTTGTCGCCTATGACGCCAAGGACCCGGACAGTAAGTTCCCGCCGATCGAGCAGCTACGACCGCCCAAGGGCGCGCCGAACGTGCTGGTCATTCTGATCGACGACGCTGGATTCGGCTCATCGAGCGCCTTCGGCGGCCCGTGTCAGACGCCGAACGCGGAAATGTTGGCGACGGCTGGGCTGAAGTTCAACCGCTTCCACACGACAGCGCTTTGCTCGCCGTCGCGCCAGGCCCTGTTGACCGGACGCAATCATCATTCGGCAGGCATGGGCGGCATCACTGAAATCGCGACCGGGGCTCCCGGATACAACTCCGTGCTGCCCAACTCGATATCGCCGTTGGCGCGCACGCTGAAGCTCAACGGCTATTCGACGGCCCAGTTCGGCAAGTGCCACGAAGTGCCGGTGTGGGAGACAAGCCCGGTCGGGCCGTTCGATGCATGGCCCACGGGCGGCGGCGGCTTCGAGTATTTCTACGGCTTCATCGGCGGCGAGGCGAACCAGTGGTACCCGACGCTGTACGAGGGTACGACGGCGGTCGAGCCCAAGAAGACGCCCGAAGAGGGCTATCACCTCATGGAGGACATGACCGACAAGGCGATGGCTTGGGTCTCACAACAGAAGGCGCTGGCCCCCGACAAGCCCTTCTTCGTCTACTTCGCGCCGGGCGCGACCCACGCGCCGCACCACGTGCCCGCTGAATGGGCCGACAAGTACAAAGGCAAATTCGACCAGGGCTGGGACAAACTGCGCGAAGAGACTATCGTCAGGCAAAAGAAGCTCGGCGTCATTCCGGAGGATACGCAACTCACCGCGCGTCACTCGGAAATTCCCGCATGGGACGACATGCCGGAGGCGCTCAAGCCGGTATTGCGCCGCCAGATGGAAGTGTACGCGGGATTCCTGGAATACACCGACCATCATGTCGGCCGCCTGCTCGATGGACTGAAGAAGCTGGGCATCTCCGACGACACGCTCGTGTACTATATCATCGGCGACAACGGCGCCTCGGCCGAGGGGACGCTCAACGGCGCTTATAACGAAATGGCCAACTTCAACGGCCTGGCCGCGCTCGAGACGCCGGAATTTCTCATGGCGCGGCTCGACAAGCTCGGCGGCCCGGAATCCTACAACCACTACGCCGTGGGCTGGGCGCACGCGATGAACACGCCCTACCAGTGGACCAAGCAGGTGGCTTCGCACTGGGGCGGGACTCGCAATGGAACCATCGTGTCCTGGCCGAACGGCATCAAGGCGAAGGGCGAAATCCGCCCGCAGTTCCATCACGTCATCGACGTAGCGCCCACGATTCTCGAAGCCGCCGGGCTGCCCGAGCCGGTCTCGGTCAACGGCATCCACCAACGCCCGATCGAAGGGGTGAGCATGCTCTACGCGTTCAACGACGCCAAGGCGGCGGAGCGGCATGAGACGCAATACTTCGAAATGTTCGGCAACCGCGGCATCTACCACAAGGGCTGGACGGCGGTGACGAAACACGGGACACCCTGGATAATCGTGGGTCGCAAGACCGTGCCTCTCGACGACGACGTCTGGGAACTCTACGACACCACCAAGGATTGGAGCCAAGCGAACGACCTGTCCAAGCAGATGCCCGAGAAGCTGCATGAATTGCAGCGTCTGTGGCTGATCGAGGCGACCCGCTACAACGTGCTGCCGATCGACGACCGGTTGGTCGAGAAGATGAACCCGGACACCGCGGGTCGGCCGGTTTTGATCAAGGGCAAAACCCAGCTGCTGTTCGGCGGGATGGGCCGCCTGTCCGAGAACTGTGTCCTGAGCATCAAGAACAAGTCTCACTCGGTCACCGCCGAGATCGAGGTTCCAGCCTCGGGCGCGGAGGGCGTGATCATCGCCCAGGGCGCCAACATTGGCGGCTGGAGCCTGTACGCGAAGGGCGGCAAGCTCAAATATTGTTACAACGTGGCGGGAGTGAACCATTACTTTGTGGAATCGGCGAGTCCGCTGCCCGCCGGCGAGCACCAGGTGCGAATGGAATTCGCCTACGCCGGCGGCGGTCTCGGCAAGGGCGGTCAGGTGACGCTCTATGTCGACGGCAAGAAGGACGGCGAGGGGGCTGTCCCGATGACGCAGGCCATGGTGTTCTCCGCCGACGATGGCTGCGACGTCGGCGAGGACAGCGGCGCTCCGGTCTCGCCGGATTACGGCTCGCGCGGCAACGCCTTCAACGGCCGCGTCAAGGGCGTGCAGCTCGCCATCGCCGAGGCCGCCGAGAACTCGGACCACCTCGTCTCGCCGGAGGAAGCGATCCGCATAGCGATGGCGCGGCAGTAAGCGCTTCTCGCCGGCTGACGCTCGATACAGGCTTACGCGGATTCTGCCTATGCCAGCGTTATTCGCCCGCCTGGCCGGAGCCCGCCGCATGACGAAACCGATGCGACGCGACGAGGTTGCGCTCCCTGCGCTTTTGCAAATGCCGGCGGACCGGCCACGCGAACAGGTGCGTGGCGGCCCAGCCGATGATGAGCCCGAGAATTCCGATGGCGATCGCATCGGCGCTGGTGGGCACCGCGGGCTCGAAGTCTTGCCACGCTTTGCGCGCTGTCGCGGAATCGAAGTCGCCGGCGAGAACGAGAAGTCGGCGCCACAAGGCGGAATCCCTGGATGCCGCCAACGCGGATTTCAGGCGCTCGAGGCGTCCGATATGGCCTTGCATCTCGACCCCTTGATCATGGACGACCGGGTCGGGATTGTTCTCGAGTCGGGTGATGGCTTCGGGGGGCGTCAGGGAACGCTTGGTCGCGTCGTCGTCGAAGATGCCGACTACGCGCGAGAGTTCGTCGACCGCGCCCGCCAGCCGCTGACGATATTGCTGCGCGAACTCGGGCGCCTGGGTTGCGACGAGTCCACACAAGAGGCCGATAGCGAGCGCAATTCGCCGCAAGAACATCGTTTGGGTCCCCTGGCTCTCCACCCCGACTCGCCCTGGTACATCCCCATATCACAATCGGGTTGACGCATCGGCCTGAATTTGGCCCTATGTCCCCGAAGGGACCTACCCCTCGGGGAGCGCGCGATTGGCCCAGACGAGCCCGGCTGAGGGCGCCGCGCCGGCCCGAGCCTGGCCGGTGCTGCGTTCCTTCGCCGGTTGGCGCTGGACCGACATAGGACCCGATCTTGTCGCCGGTTTGACGCTGGCGGCGATCGCCATCCCCTCGCAGATGGCGACCGCGCGGCTGGCGGGGTTCGGGCCGCAGGTCGGCTTTCTCGCGCTGATCGCCGGCGCGGTGGGCTTTGCGGTGTTTGGAGCGAACCGATGGATATTGGTCGGCGCCGATTCGACGATCGCGCCGATTTTCGCCGGCGCCTTGGCCGTCGTAGCCACGTCGGGAAGTGCTGACTATGCCGCGTCCGCCGCCGCGCTTGCGCTGGGCGTCGGCCTCATCCTCGTTCTGGTCGGCGTTTTTCGGCTCGGCTTCATCGCCGATCTGCTCTCGATCCCGGTCACGACCGGCTTCCTGGCGGGCATCGCGGTCCACATCGTCGCCTCCCAGGCGCCCGCACTGCTGGGCGTCGCGCCGCCCCCGGGTTCGCCGATCGAAAAGCTGGTCGCGCTCGGCGCCGGCCTCGGCGAAACCAATCCGTGGACCCTCGGCATCGGCCTCGGCGTACTCGCGATCACCTGGGGCGGTGAAGAGCTCAATCCTCGCATTCCCGCCGCCTTGATCGCGCTGGCGCTCGCGACCGGATCCACGGCGGCGCTGCATTTGGATGGTCGTGGCGTCGCGACGCTGGGCGCGATCGCGGGCGTCGCGCCCTCGCTGTCGATCCCACATCTGTCGATACCCGCCTTTCGCGAAATCGCGCCGCTCGCGCTGATCGTCAGCGTCATCGTCATCGTGCAGACCTCCGCCACAACACGCAGCTTCATCTCCGAACCCGCCTGCGGCCCCGATGTCAACCGCGACTTCATCGGCGTCGGCGCGGCCAATCTGCTCTCCGGCTTCATCGGCGCCTTTCCCGTCGACGCGAGCCCGCCGTCCACGGCGGTCGCGGCGGAGACGGGCGGCGCCTCCCAACTCGGGGCGCTCGTCTGCGCGGCGCTCGCGCTCGCCCTTTCGCTGTCCGGCGGCGGTTTGCTTGCGCATGTGCCGAACGCGGCGCTCGCCGGGGTGCTGCTGTTCGTCGCACTGCGCATCGTCCGCGCCGGCGTCATGGCCGACGTCTGGCGGCGCAGCGCACCGGAATTCGCTCTCGTCGTGGCGACGACGCTCGCGATCGTCGTGCTGCCGATCGAGCAGGGCGTCGGCATCGGCATCATGCTTTCGATCCTGCACGGCGTCTGGACGACGACGCGAGCCAAGACGGTGGAATACCAGCGAATTCCCGGCTCGACGATCTGGTGGCCGCGTGGCGCGCTGGAGCGCGGCGAAACCGTTCCGGGCGTGCGCGTGATCGGGCTGCAGGCGCCGCTTTCGTTCCTCAACGCCTATCACTTTCAACAGGCGATCGAGGCGCTGTTGGAGCCGGGAATGAAGCTGGTCGTCATCGAGGCGAACGCGATCGTGGAAATCGACTATACCGGCGGGAAGGTTCTCGGCGATCTGATCGGGCGGCTGCGCGGCGAAGGCGTCGATATCGCGCTCGCGCGTCTCGAATCCGTGCGCGCGCAGCAGAGCCTCGCGCGGCAAGGGCTCGAAGCGCTGATCGGAAAGGATCATCTGTTCCACAGCGTCGAGGAAGCGGTGGTCGCCTTGCACGAGGGTCGTTCCGGCTGAGGCGGGACGACGAAGGGGCGACATTCTTTTGTCTTGATGGGTTTCTAACTCTGTCTTCAATAGGCTCGGCGCCGTAGCGCCCGAGCGCAGATTGTCGCGGAGGAAGCGAGATGAGCAACTCCGATTTCTTTCCCGGCTTCGCCGAGCGTGAAATCGCCCTCGGCGACGTCAGCCTGTACGCAAGGATCGGCGGCGCCGGGCCGCCGCTCGTGCTGCTGCACGGCTATCCGCAATCGCATGTGATGTGGCGCCGGATCGCGCCCGCGCTCAGCGAGCGCTTCACGGTCGTGGCGCCGGATTTGCGCGGCTATGGCCGCTCGTCGATTCCCCCTTCGCGCGACGGCGAGGGCTATTCGAAACGCGTGATGGCCGCGGACATCGTGATGCTGATGCGCGAACTGGGGCACGAGCGTTTCCGCCTCGCCGGCCATGATCGCGGGGCGCGCGTCGGCTATCGGCTCGCGCTCGACCACCCCGAGCGGATCGAGAGACTTGCGGTGCTCGACATCGTCCCGACCGGCGAGATGTGGCGCGGCATGGACGCGGCGCGCGCGATGGCGGTCTATCACTGGATGTTTCTCGCGCAGTCCGAGCCGCTGCCGGAAACCCTGATCGCGCGCTCGGCTCGCGAGTACATCGACCACACTTTGGCGAGTTGGACGGCGATCCGTTCGCTCGCTTGTTTCGGCGAGGAGGCCCTCACGAGCTATCGCGCGGCTTTCGCCGATCCCGCTCGCATTCACGCCTTCTGCGAGGATTACCGCGCGGGCGCGACGATCGATCGCGCCGACGACGAGCGGGATATGGCCGCGGGCCGTAAGATCGCCGCGCCGCTGCTCGCGCTATGGGGCGATCATGGCATTCCCGCCGCCGGCGAGGGTCCGTTGGATGTATGGCGCCGCTGGGCGAGCGACGCCCGGGGTCACGGCGTAGCGTGCGGGCGCTTCCTGCCGGAGGAGGCGCCGGAGGCGACGCAGCGGGCGCTGGTGGATTTCTTCACTTGAGAGAGCGCAACTGTAGGCGCGGTCGCTGACCGCGCTTCTTTCCGCCGACACGATTTCGGGGCAGCCAAGGCGCTTTCGCGCGGACGCGATCAACGGGCGCGTCTACAATTTCGTGGCGCTCGTGGTGAGGACCTGACACTTGGCGCCCGCGAGGAATGGCCGGAGTCGACCCATTGCGGTCGTTCGGCCAATCGCTTGGGGCTGCGGTGCTCGGCAGAAACGCTTTGTCCCGAAATGCAGCGCTTCTGGCTGTTCTTTGTGCTAGTCTAAGTCACGGAGACTGGCGCGATGAGCGAGACCCGGAAGATAGCGGCGATACTCGCTGCCGATGTCGTCGGCTATTCCAGGCTCGCGGGCGCGGACGAAGACCGCATCCTGGCGCGGCTGCGCGCCCTCCGTAGCGACCTGATCGACCCGACCATCGCCGTGCACAATGGCCGAGTCGTCAAGCGCACAGGCGACGGCGCTCTCGTCGAATTTCGCAGCGTCGTCGACGCGGTGCGTTGCGCGATCGAAGTGCAGAATGCGATGGTCGAGCGCAACGCCGGCCTCCCGCAAGAGCGCCGCATCGATTTTCGCATCGGCATACATCTCGGCGACGTGGTGGAGGAGAGCGACGGCGATTTGATGGGCGACGGCGTCAACATCGCCGCGCGGCTGGAGGGGATCGCCAAGCCGGGGATGATCTGTCTTTCCGAGGACGCTTATCGGCAGGTCAAGGGGCGGCTCGATCTGGCGGTGACGGACCTCGGGCCGACCTCGTTGAAGAACATCGCCGAGCCGGTCCGGGCTTATTCGCTGCAAGTTGGCATGCCTGCGATTTCGAAACTGTCCCCGGACAAGAAGCGACGCGAACGGAGAAGGTATTGGACCGTCGCAGCCGTCGTTGCGGGGAGTACGGCCTCGCTCATCGTCGCGGGGGGTGCATGGTATCTCGCTGGCCCACAACGACTTTCTTCCGCTACGGGCAACGCCCCAGCGCCAATTGGCTCGAATGCCGTAGCCCGGATTCAGGCCGGGCACTTATCCATCGTTGTCTTGCCTTTCACCAATCTCTCAAATGACCCCACGCAGGACTATTTTGCCGATAGCATAACAGAAAATCTCACCACCGATTTAGGGCGTGTCCGCAATAGTTTTGTGATCGCCCGTAACACAGCCTTCACGTTCAAGGGCAAAGCGGTAGATGCCAGAACGATTGGGAGCGAGCTTGGCGTGCGATACATACTCGAAGGTTCTGTTCAACGAGAGCAGAACAGAGTGCGTGTTAACGCTCAGCTGATCGATGCGGAGAATGGATCGCACTTATGGGCGGATCGCTTCGAAGAAGATTTCACTGATATTTTTAGATTGCAAGATGAAATCGTCGCGCGTTTAGCCGGCGAACTGCATTATGAGCTTGTTCGCGCGGAAGCTGGCAGAGGTCAGAAGTCAAAAAACGCGGATGCCATAGACTTGACGATGCGGGGTCTCGTGTTGGCGACTACGTCCGTTTGGTCGAGTGATACAAATCTGGAGGCGCGGAATTTATTCGAAAGTGCTCTAAAAATTGACCCAAACAATGCGAGCGCCTTGGCAGGTATTTCTTTAACATATTTGCTTGAGAAAAACTATGGCGTGCCATCTCCTGAAGTTGATTACGAAAAGTCCGTTGTGGGATCGGCAGATCGCTCGATATCTTTGGACCCGGAAAACCCAATTCCGTATTTTGTGAAAGCATTTTATTTTCAAACTACATCGCGAGCGGATCAAGCGCTTCGCATGGTGAATGACGGAATAGCGTTAAATCCAAATTCGGCGGTCCTCTTGGCGACACGCGCCTCAGTAGAAACTTATTTAAGCAAGTTTGATCAAGCGAAAACCGATGTCAAGCAGGCGATGCGTATAAGTCCACGCGACCCAAGGCTCGGAATGTGGCATAACTTCCTTTCCGACGCCGAATTGGGTCTTGGAAATTTCGACGCGGCAACCATAGAAAGCACAAAGGCCATCGATGCAGGTTATCACGTTTGGTATTCGGAGTTAAATGTGGCCGCGGGAAATGCGCATATTGGTAATTTAGAGGCGGCAAGATCTGCCCTCGCGGAAGCCGTCCGCTTAAATCCTAAGTTATCTGTCAAGTGGTTGACGGTACGCAAACCTATCCTTCAGCCACGTTTCGATGACCTTCGCAAGGCGGGGCTGCCTGAGGAGTGAATGCCCTGCTTGCGGGCAAGTTGAGGACGATCCCCGCCGTGTCCACGAGGATAGGTCAGTGTCGGCTTTCCCACCACAGCGGCCCTTCGAGCCGGGCACGAAGCGTTTGATTTCGATCACTAGGATACGGCTACATGAGCGAAGTTCCCATCGGCGTCGTCACCATTTCCGATCGCGCCTCGGCCGGCGTCTACGAGGACAAGGGCGGTCCGGGCATCGAGGCCGCGCTCGCGGCGATCCTCGCGACGCCGTGGCGCGCCGTTCGGCGCGT
>JBAQGU010000160.1:0-1860 GCA_049287975.1 Roseiarcus sp. | reverse complement strand
CCCGTTCCTGTTTCGGCGCCTCGGTGCTGGTGACGATCGCCGCCGTCGTTTTCGGAGTGCTGCCGCTGTGAAGGGAGCGAGCGAATGAAGACAATCCGCATCGGATCGGGCGCCGGATACTCGGGGGATCGCATCGAGCCCGCGGTGGAACTGGCCGAGCGAGGCGACATCCGATATCTCGGGTTCGAGTGTCTCGCGGAACGCACCATTGCGCTCGCGCAGATGGAGAAGCGGCGCGATCCGTCCGCCGGCTTCGATCCATTACTGCGGGCGCGTATGCAGGCCGTGCTCAGGCCCTGTGCAGCCAAAGGCACGCGCATCGTCACGAACATGGGCGCGGCTAACCCCGCGGGCGCAGCGCTCGCCACAGCCGAGGTCGCGCGAAGCCTCGGCCTCGGCGGCTTGCGGATCGCGGCGGTCGCCGGCGACGACGTGCTCGCGGTCGTGCGATCGGGCGACTACCCCCTGCTCGAGCGTCCGGGCGACGTCGCCTCTCTCGGCGGCGCGATTTTGTCTGCCAATGCATACATGGGCGTCGCCGGCATCGTGGAGGCGCTCCAGGGCGGCGCCGATGTCGTGATCACAGGACGGGTGGGCGACCCCGCGTTGTTCCTCGCGCCGCTTGTCCATGAGTTCGGCTGGGCGCTCGACGATTGGGATCTGTTGGGCAAGGGCACGGTCATCGGGCATCTCTTGGAATGCGCGGGTCAGATCACCGGCGGTTATTTCGCCGATCCCGGCTACAAGGATGTTCCCGATCTCGCCCGTCTCGGCTTCCCGATCGCCGAGGTGGCGGAAGACGGATCGGCGGTGCTCACCAAGGTCGTCGGCTCGGGCGGCCGCCTCAGCGTGCGAACCTGCAAGGAGCAGCTTCTCTACGAGCTGCTCGACCCCGCCGCCTATCTCCAACCCGACGTGACCGCCGATTTCACCACCGTTCGGTTCACCGAACTGGGGCCCGACCGCATAGCCGTGTCGGGCGGCGGCGGACGTCGCCGTCCGGACACGTTGAAGGTCTCCGTGGGGTACGAGGACAGTTGCGTCGGCGAAGGGCAGATCTCCTACACCGGCCCCGGCGCGCTGGCGCGCGGCCGGCTGGCGCTGGAGATCGTGCGGGAGCGGCTGCAACTGACGCGCGTGCCGACCAGCGAGACGCGCTTCGAGCTGATTGGCGTCGATGCGGTGCGCCTGACCGGCTCAGTGGAAAGCGCGGCGCCCGCGGAAGTGCGCGTCCGCGTCGTCGGGCGCACTGAGAGCATGGCTGACGCGAAGCGCATTGGCGACGAGGTGGAGACGCTCTACACGAACGGCCCGGCTGGCGGCGGCGGCGCGTGGAAACAAGCGCGCAAGGTGGTCGCGGTGGTGTCGACGCTGGTTCCGCAGGACGCCGCGCGGCCCCAAGTCAGCTACGAGGTGGCGTGATGCGCTTACGCGAACTGGCTCACGCCCGCACCGGGGACAAGGGCGACACGTCCCAGATTTCCGTCATCGCTTATGACGAAGGCGACTATGCCTATCTCGCCGAGCACGTCACCGCTGAACGCGTGCGCGCGCATTTTTCTGCGATCGTGCGCGGCGCCGTCGTGCGCTACGAGTTGCCGGGCCTCGGCGCGCTGAATTTTGTGATGGATCGAGCGCTGGCGGGAGGCGTCACACGGTCCCTCGCACTCGACGCCCACGGAAAATGCCTGAGTTCACTGCTGCTCGAACTCGAGGTTCCCGACCGGCAATCGCCGGACCAGACTACAGAAGACCGAGGCTCCTCGTGAAGAAACTGTTTCTCGCCGCGCTGCTGGCCAGCAGCGTTCTCGGCCCTGCTGTCGCTTCGGATGTCGCCCGGCGTGGCTTCGCGTCGGTCCG
>JBAQGU010000159.1:0-2155 GCA_049287975.1 Roseiarcus sp. | reverse complement strand
GGCAAAAAGACGGTCTGCATCTCCGGCGCCATCGCGCCGTTCATGCCCGCCATCTGCATCTCGTAGTCGAAGTCGGTGGAGTCGCGCAGGCCGCGCACGATCAGGCTGGCGCCCGCGGCGCGCGCGGCCTCGACCGCGAGGCCCGTGAAGCCGATCGTCTCGAGTTCGCAGCCCGCGCGCGTCAGCGAAGGCTCGGCCGCCTCGCGGATCATGGCGAGCCGTTCCTCGACCGTGAACAGCCCCTCCTTGTTGGGATTGGTCCCGACCCCGACGACAAGGCGATCGCACAAAGCGGCCGCGTGAGCGATGACGTCGAGATGGCCGTTGGTCGGCGGGTCGAACGAGCCGGAATAGAATGCGATGCGGAACATGCGAAAGGTTAGCGGGCGCAGGCGGCGGCGACAAGGGGCGTCGATCCGGAGATCGGCCGCAGCCCCGACCCGGCCGCGTGGCGCTCGATACAAGGGGGACCCGTGGGAAGTGTACGGCGGTTACATTACGCCCGGCTGACGAACCCGTCCGACGCTTTTCCAGGCGGCTTCCCGACTATCGCGGAGGGCATATTCGTTCCTCCCGGCGCGGTGAACGCGACCAACGATAACGTCGACAGGATTCTGAGCAGCTTCTGGACCGGCGCGAAATACAACATCTGGAGCAATCTCAGCGTAGCGGCCGGCGTCTACTCTCAGATCCAAAGCAACTACTTGCAGGCTCCCTCAGCCTGCACGGGCTCGGGCGCGAGCACCAGCAGCAACAAATGCGCGGGCAGTCTCGTCGGGGGACTCGTTGGTGATCGAAGCCGTGATGATAGCGCCCCCGCCCACATCGAGGCGAACGTGGGACGTGGTGGCGCCCTTGGTGATGTCGATGATGGTTCCCTGAATTTGATTGCGCGCGCTGATCTTCACGGGATCCCCACTTTCGGAGCTTTGCAGATCGAAGTTGCGCGGGAAATGTATCACGAGATACAACGATGGGCGAGCCGATTTGGGCTTTTAGGTGCGGGACGAGGGCCGTCAAGTCCGCCTTCGCCCTGTTCGACGCGAACTCGGAGGTCATGGTGAGACTGAAATTGCTCGTCCTTGCGCTTGCAGGTCTGCTGACTTCGCTAGCCGCGTCCGCCGAAGCCGGCCAGACACGTGTTGCCGTCGCCGCCAATTTTACCGAGCCGGCGAAGGAAATAGCGGCGCTGTTCAAGCAGAAGACAGGGCACGAAGCCGTGCTCATCTTCGGGGCCTCCGGCGCCATCTTGACGCAGATCACGCATGAGGCGCCGTTCCAGGTTTTCCTGTCGGCTGACGCCGCGCGGCCGAAGGCCGCTGTGGACGGGGGCTATGCGGTTCCCGGAAGCCTCTTCACCTATGCAATCGGCAAGCTCGTGCTCTGGAGTAAAGTCATCGATGTGACCAAAGGCGACGAGGCGCTCGAGGAAGGAAACTTCGGGAAGATTGCGATCGCCAATCCGAACGCCGCGCCCTACGGCGCCGCGGCGATCGAAGCCATGAAGGCGCTCAACGTTTACGACGCGCTGCAACCGAAGATCGTTCAAGGCAACAACATCGCGCAGACGTTCCAGTTCGTCGACACCAGGAACGCGGAGGTGGGCTTCGTCGCGCTTTCGGAGCTTTCCGGCGTGACGGCGGGAACCCGCTGGCTCGTGCCGCAAGATCTCTATGCTCCGATCACACAGGACGCCGTGTTGCTGAAGAAAGGCGAGAATGACGAAGCCTCGATCGCATTCCTCGCCTTCCTGAAGAGTCCTGACGCGCGCGGCGTCATCGAGAAATTCGGATACGGGCTAGACTGAGCGATACGTGCAGAACCTTCCGCCCGACATTTGGGCTCCGGTCCGTCTGACGATCGAACTCGCCGCGATCTCGACGTTCTCGCTGTTGTTCGTTGCAACCCCGCTCGCCTGGTGGCTCGCACGTTCGCACGCCTGGTTCAAGGAGGCGATCGCGGCCGTCGTCTCTATGCCGATTGTCCTGCCGCCGACCGTGCTCGGATTCTATCTGCTGATCGCGCTCGGGCCGGACGGGCCGGGCGGCGTGATCGCGAGCCTCTGGGGCGCGCGCACGCTGGCCTTTACGTTCGGCGGGCTCGTCATCGGATCGATCGTCTCCTCGATGCCTTTTGTCGTGCAGCCGATCCGCAA
>JBAQGU010000158.1:0-11741 GCA_049287975.1 Roseiarcus sp. | reverse complement strand
TCTTCAGCCGCTCGACGCAACGCTTCGGCGGCTTCGGCCTCGGCCTTCCGCCGCTGCCGCTCCTCGTCGCGGTTTGCGCGCCCCGCGCGGATCTCGCGACGCTTGGCCTCCCGCTCGAGGACGGCCGGATCGTTGGGATCGTATTTCGGCCGTGAAAGGAACTTCTCGGCCATCTCCTTGCGCGCCTTGGCGGCAGCCGCCTGGCGGTCCAGGAAACTATTCGCGTTCAGAAACGACATCGCATTCCAATGCTGCTGTTGAGGGATGCGCGCTCATGCCACATCGGCCGCCCGACTTCAATAACTTTCCCCGCAACGCAGCATCTCGCGGAACGCGGAACGGACCCCTTGCCGTACAGGCGTCGAACACTATCGCGTGATGAATCGCCCCTGCCAGAGCGTGAACAAGCCGGCGATGCGAGCGCAAACACGAAGCGGCGGCGGAAAGCAGCCGGTCGCGGAAGCGATCTCAGTGGAGCTGAAGCGCACGGTCCCGCCGCCTCATTTCGATCACCTCGTCGGCGCGGGCGAGTACGGTGGGCGGAATGTCGAGGCCTAGCGTCCGCGCGGTTCGGCGGCTTTCGCCCTGGGACACGTCCTTGTGCGCGGGCCTCGTGTGGCCGGCGCGCGTGCGCTCGCGGATCATGTAGCATGCGGCCGGCGGGGCCGGATGCATCGATCGACTCCGTCAACGCTCTGAATTTCGCCCCGGCGGCGCTGACCCGTTCGAGTTTGGTCAGAAGGTCTCGGGGGTCATCGTGGAATCGAATTTGAGGGAGGCATTATGGCACCACGCTGCCCGGACTACTGGATGCCGATTTGCCCAAGGGCGTGCGGTCCCGCTTTGTCGACCGCGTCAACGGCCTGCGGATGCACGTGCTGGAGGCTGGGTTCGAGACCAAAGGGCGGCCGCTCGTTCTGCTGCTGCACGGTTTCCCCGAACTGGCTTATTCCTGGCGCAACGTGATGCCGGCCCTGGCTGCGGCGGGTCTGCACGTCGTCGCGCCCGACCAACGCGGCTATGGCCGAACGACCGGCTGGGACGGGGACTACGACGGGGACCTGGCTTCGTTCCGGCTTCTCAACCTGGTTCAGGACTCCCTGGACCTGATCTCCGCGCTCGGCCATCGCCGCGTCGCCGCCGTCATCGGCCACGACTTCGGCTCGCCCGTGGCGGCCCATTGCGCGCTGGCTCGGCCGGACGTCTTCACCTCGGTGGTCATGATGAGCGCACCGTTCGCCGGAGCGCCCGCCCCAGGGCCTGCCCAGGCGCCGGTCTTCGACATCCACGCCGACCTGGCGCGCCTGACGCCGCCGCGAAAGCTGTACCAATGGTACTATTCGACCCCGTCGGCCGACGCCGACATGCGCCGCGCGCCGCAAGGGATTCACGATTTTCTGCGCGCCTATTATCACGTCAAGAGCGCCGACTGGCCCGGGAACCGGCCGCATCCGCTGAACGCCTGGAGCGCTTCGGAACTGGCCAAACTGCCCGACTACTATGTGATGCCGCTTGACCTGGGGATGGCCGAGGCCGTGGCGTCGTACATGCCGTCCGCCGCCCAGATCGCCGGCTGCCGCTGGCTTCCCGACGAGGAATTGGCTGTCTATAGCGGCGAGTTCGCCCGCACCGGCTTTCAGGGCGCCCTGCAATGGTATCGCTGTGGGACCAGCGGGATCGGCGCGCGAGACCTTAGGCTGTTCGCGGGCCACACGATCGATGTCCGGTCCCTGTTCATCGCCGGCGCCAGCGATTGGGGGGTCTATCAGGCGCCGGGCGCCTTCGAGGCGCTGGGGACGCGGACCTGCAGTCGGTTCGAGGGCTCCCACCTGATCCCCGGCGCTGGCCACTGGGTGCAACAGGAGCGGCCGCAGGCGGTAGTCGACCTGTTGCTGGAGTTTCTGAGCAGGTGAGGCGCACACATTGCTAAACCCTCGCCCCATGTGAGCGCTGCACGAAAGTGTCCTCATCGTACGACTTCGCCCACGACCCGCGACCTGCACGGCGGGGCATCGTGATTGGGAGCCCCAGTCAGGCGCCGAGCTCGGCGGCGTGCGCGAATCGGCGCAGAGGGCGCGACGACCGCCCTCAGTTGAATATGCGCAAATCGGCCGTAGACGGTCCGGAGCGGCTCCGGATGTACTCGCCATGGCGGCGCGCCACGTCATGTATTTCGCCGCTCTGAGCGAGCTTGTCCTGGATATAGGTACGCGTGGTTTCGAGCAGGCGATAGCAACAGGACAACGTCTTCAAGTCGGCTTGCAGAAGCGATTTGGCGACGAGATTTTCGAGGATCTCAGCGACCTTATGCGCCGAGACAGCCGCGTCGGTTCCGATTGCGCAGGCGTCGTCCAGCGTGAAGGCTCCGGCGAATGCAGACAAACGGCGCAAAACGGCCCGTTCGGACACCGAGAGGGTCTCGTAGCTCCAATCGAGTGCGGCGCCGAGCGTCTGATGTCGCTGCATAGCCGTACGACGACCGCGCATCAGCAGCCGAAACCGACCCAAGAGCTCGGCCAATCCGCGCGCTCCGAACGCGTGGACATGGCCGGCAGCCAGCTCGATCGCCAGGGGGAGCCCGTCCAGACGGTGGCATATGTCGGCAACTATCGGCGCATCCGCGTCGCTCAGCTCAAAATCGTCGATAGTCCAAGCCACGCGCTCCACAAACAACTGAATGGCCGGGAACCCGAGCGCCTCGATGGCGGTCAACCCGTCGATGTCAGGCGGCGTCTCCAATGCGGGCAGGCGGCAGATGACCTCGCCTTCCGCACGTAGGGCCTCACGGCTCGTCGCAAGGATACGAAGGTCGGGGGAACCCTCGAGCAAGCGCTCCGCCACTACGGCGGCTCCCTCGACGACGCGTTCGCAGCAGTCTAGCACGACCAGCGCGTGGCCGCCGCGCAAGAACGCGATCACGCGCTCGGTCGGATCATCGGCGCTCACTGCGACGCCCAGCGCCGACGCCAGAGCGCCCATTACGTGCCACGGGTCGGAGATCTGAGACAGGTCGACGAAGCAGACCGTTGACTTGCAAGATGCCTCCAGCGCCTCGGCCACGGCCAGAGCAACCGAGGTCTTGCCGATCCCGCCCGGCCCGACGATGGTGACGAAGCGGCGCCTCTGCAGGCCGCTGAGAAGTTGATGGACAACACCTTCGCGGCCGATCAGACGCGTAGAGCGGATGGGCGGCTTGATCGGCCCCTCGAGGGAGGCGGCCGGCGGGGCGGCGCGCGGCGGTTCGGTCGAGCGCGTCAACGGCGCGACGAAGCAATAGCCCCTCCCCGGAGTGCTCACCACGTAACGGGCGCCGTCGCGACCGTCCCCCAAAGCAGTTCGAAGAACGGCGATCTGCGTCTTGAGGTTGTCCTCGCCGACCGAGACGTTGGGCCAGACGCGGGCAATCAGGTCTTGCTTCGTCACGAGCTCGCCGGCGCGCTCGACCAATGCGACCAGGAGGTCCAGCCCGCGACCGCCGATACGAACGCGTCTGCCTGCCTCGAGCAGAACCCGCTGCTCCACGCGAAGACAGAACGGCCCGAACGAAATCTCGGGAGAGACGGTCGCCGGCGCGGGGTCTGCGGGCGCGAGCGAGTCAGCGCCCAACGCGTAACGAGGGTTCGCGCGCTCGACGGGGAGCCGGTCGTCCTCCGCTTGCCGTAAATCGGGGAGTCGACCGGGCTCCGGCCCCGCGTCGCGGGCGGAGAACTTTCGACGAGCGACCGAACCGTACGCTGCTGCAACCAGCCCATCCGTCGTCGTCATGGCTTTCTCCGTTCCGTTGGAAGCAGGCTCGACCAACCGCTCGTATGGGTTACGTCATGCGTTCGTCCCCGAGCCGCGCCGCTCGAGCCCGGATTGGATGCACGCGAGCAATTCGCTCTCGCTGAACGGCTTGGTCAGGTAGCATTTGACCCCGGTCCGCAGGGCGCGTCCTCGGTCCGCGTCCTTGGGGAAAGCCGTTATCAGAATAGTAGGAATGATCCTGCCGGACCGGACCAGATGATCGTGCAGGTCGAGTCCCGACATTCCGGGCATGTGCACGTCGGCGATCAAACAGGATATCTTGTCGGAGCGGTCAGATTTCAGGAATTCGTCGGCGCGATGAAACGCCTCCGCGGCGAAACCCATCGAACTCAGCAGATCTACCAGACCCTCGCAGACCGAGGAATCGTCATCGACAATCGAGACCATGGGCTTTCCAGGCATTTCCGGCTCCATCGCCAAAAATACCGCCCGGCCGTCCTCCGCGGCAACGACGCAAAGGTAGCGCCCGCCTTCCAATAGGTGCGGCCAGTTAGCCCATTGGCCGTCCGACGATAGCCGGTTGGGTAGGGGTCGCTAGTGCTTTGGTTTAGTCGGCTACGCCCAGCCGGCCGAGACGCCGCGCTTGTCCGCCATCCGCACCAGCGCGACCAGGGACTTCGCACGCATCTTCCGCGTGATCTGGCGGCGATGCATCTCTTCACCGTCATCTCGCTCAAATCGAGCTCGGGCGCGATCTGTTGTTCGGACGACCGGTCACGACGAGCGCGAACACTTCCCGCTCGCGCACGGACAAAAGAGGCGAAGCGCGCCTTCGTCAACGCGAACTAAATCTTCCAGAATGCCGAAGGATATCTTTCTGCCTACATCGCCTGGGATGGGCGCTTTGCCTGGTCCACCGGGCCGCAACGCTCGCGCTCCGCCCTCGAGACGCCTATGTGAGCGTCTTGCAGCGGCGGTGCTCCCGCCGCGATTCTCGAGTTTAGACAAATCGCATGCAAATCTCGCGGCTGGCGCCTCCGGCGCCGTTTCTTGCCACGCCCGGCGCTCCGGCGGTGGAATGGCGCGTCACGCGGGGGCTAGCCGCCTATGCCGACGCGGTCGCGGAAATGGAGGCGCGGGCGACGGCAATCGCGGAGGGACGCGCGGCGGAGCGGGTCTGGCTGGTCGAACACCCGCCGCTCTACACGGCGGGAACCAGCGCAAGGGACGGCGATCTGCTCGATGCGCGCTTTCCCGTGCATCGCACCGGGCGCGGCGGCCAGTTCACCTACCACGGGCCAGGGCAGCGCGTCGCCTATGTCATGCTCGACCTCAGGCGCCGTCGCCCCGACGTGCGCGCCTTCGTCGGCGCTCTCGAACGCTGGCTGATCGATACGCTCGCCGAGTTCGGCGTCGTCGGCGAGACCCGCAAGGACCGCGTCGGCGTCTGGGTCGCCCGGCCCGACAAGCCGGCGGCGGTCGACGGCGCCGCCGCCGAAGACAAGATCGCCGCGCTCGGCATTCGCGTCCGCCGCTGGGTTTCCTTCCACGGCGTGGCCGTCAACGTCGCACCCGATCTCGCGCATTTCCAGGGCATCGTGCCCTGCGGAATCGCAGAGGCGCATCTCGGCGTGACGAGTCTCAGAGACCTAGGATCGAGCGCGCCGATGGCGGAGGTCGATGCGGCGTTGCGGACGGCGTTCGAGGCGCGGTTCGGGGCGACGGAATAGGCGAACTTGCCCCCTCTCCCGCCCTTACGGGAGAGGGTCGGGGGTGAGGGGCGTGGGAACTACGACGACCCTCATCCGGCGCGATAGCCCGTCGAAAGACGGGCGTCTTCGACGCCCTATGGCGCCACCTTCTCCCGCGAAAGCGGGAGAAAGGACCTTCCCCGCTCACGCCGTCGCCACCGAGGCCGCGCCGAGCTGGCCGAACGAGTCCTCGACGAGGCTCATATGATGGATCATCGCCGCGTGGGCCGCCGACGGGTCGCAGGCGAGGATGGCCTTGACGACCGCCGCGTGCTCGGCGTTCGACCGCGAGGTCCGTCCCTCGGTGCGGAATTGCGCACGCCGGAACGGCGCCAGCCTCCGCCGCAGAGCGGCCGCGAAGTCGGACAGGATCGCGTTGTGCGCGCCCAGATAGATCTGGGTGTGAAAGCCGACGTTCGCGACGGCATAGGCGTCGCGGTCGTCTCTCAGCGCGATCGAAGCCATTGCGTCCTGCATGTGTTGCAGCCGACGTCGTTCGATCGGCGTCATGCTCATCGCCGCCAGTCGCGCGCAGGTCGCCTCGATCTCCGCCATCGCGCCGAACAGCGCCTCGAGCTGGGCCGAGGTCGCGGTCGCGACAGTGGCGCCGCGCCTGGGCTTGAGCTCGATCAAGCCGGTCGAGGCCAGCTGCCGCAGAGCTTCGCGCACTGGCGTCCGCGAGACGCCGTAGCGATCCGCCAGCATGCCTTCGTCGAGGCGCAGGCCGGGCGGAAATTCGCCCGACAGCACGGATTCGACAATCGCTTCGGCGAGCCGATCCGATTGGGTCGCGCTCTCTAAGTCCGCCTGCCTCAATTCTGCACCCCAATTGGCTTCCGAAGCCCACTCCTCGAGCAACACCGATCTGAAGCCCAGTCTTTGGGCGGCTCTAGCATAAAGAATCAGCATGCAAAACTATATTATAAGCATACGATTTTCCAAATATGCATACATAATAAAAGCTGTGCATGCAATGTCCGCGAGGTTTGGAGCATGGGCGAGATCCTGGATATAGCGGCCGAGCCCTACGCGTTCGAATTGAAGCCGGAACAGTGTGGTCTACTGATCATCGACATGCAACGCGACTTCCTCGAGCCGGGCGGCTTCGGGGAAATGCTCGGCAACGACGTCTCTCAGCTGCGTCGGACGATCGAGCCGAACAAACGCCTTCTCGCCGCCTGGCGGGCGGCGGGGCTGCTCGCGATGCACACACGCGAGGGCCATCGTCCGGACCTCGCGGATCTGCCGCCCGCGAAGAAGATACGCGGACGTAGCGCGACCTGCATCGGCGACGCCGGGCCGATGGGCAGGATCCTGGTCCGCGGCGAGCCCGGCCACGACATCATCTCCGAGCTCTACCCCGCTCCGGGCGAGCCCGTCATCGACAAGCCCGGCAAGGGCGCCTTCTGGGCGACCGACCTGCACGCGATTCTGCAGCACCGCGGCATCAAACAGCTCGTCGTCACCGGAGTCACGACGGAGGTCTGCGTCAACACCACCGTCCGCGAAGCGAACGACCGGGGCTACGACTGCCTCGTGCTCGAAGACTGCGTGGGATCCTACTTCCCCGAATTTCAGGCCATGGGCCTGAAGATGATCAAGGCCCAGGGCGGCATATTCGGCTGGGTCTCGAACTCCGACACGGTGATCGAAGCGCTGGCGGCGTGAAGCGAACCGCCGACGTCAACCGCAGAGCAGCGAGGAGCAGAGCGATGTCAACCATGACGACGACGGCCCGAGGCAGCGAACGCTTTTGGGTTCCCGGCGATTGGAACGCGTTTTTCGGTTTCGGCACCAACATTCTGGTCAATCTTCTCGTTTTGACCGGCCTGTTGCGTTTCGTGCTGAAGATGCCGGATGAACTGGTTTTCGGCCGAATTCTGCCGGCCACCGGGCTGATGCTGTTCCTCTCCACCGTGTATTATGCGTGGCTGGCCTATCGCCTGGCGCAAAAGACCGGACGCACGGACGTCTGCGCCCTGCCCTCGGGCGTCAGCGTTCCGCACATGTTCGTCGTCACCTTCGTGGTGATGCTGCCTATTCTGATCAAGACCAACGACCCCGTCCAGGCTTGGGAAGCCGGCCTCACCTGGGTGTTCGTGCAGAGCTTCGTCCTGATGGCGGGCGGGTTCATCGCCCCGGTGATCCGTAGGATCACGCCGCGGGCGGCGCTGCTCGGCTCTCTCGCCGGCATCTCGATCACGTTCATTTCGATGCGGCCCGGCCTGCAAGTATTCGAGACGCCGCTGATCGGCATCGTCTGCTTCGCGATCATCCTGGCCAACTGGTTCGGCGGCGTGCGTTATTTTGGTGGCGTGCCGGGCGGACTGATCGCCATCGCCGCGGGCACGATCATCGCGTGGGGATCGAACATCTTCGGTCTCGGCTACGGCGGCCTGAGTGTGGCGACTGTGGGCGACGCTTTCTCCCATTTCGGCTTTTCGGTTCCGCTGCCCGCGGTCGGTCACATCTTTTCAGGATTCAAGTTCCTCGCCGTGATCCTGGTCACCGCGATACCTTTCGGCATCTACGATCTGGTGGAGGCGATGGACAACGTCGAAAGCGCCTCCGCGGCGGGCGACTCCTTTCCCACGACGCAGGTCTTGACCGCCGACGGCGTCATCAGCCTGATCGGCTGCTGTCTCGGCAACCCCTTCATCAACGCGGTCTATATCGGCCATCCCGGCTGGAAGGCGATGGGCGGGCGGATCGGCTATTCCGCGGCGACCGGGGTGATGGTGCTGGTGCTTTCGTGGCTCGGCATCGTCGCTTTGATGAGCAGCCTGATTCCGGTGGTCGCGATCCTGCCGATCCTGCTCTACATCGGCATGCTGATCGGCTCGCAAGCCTTCCAGGAGACCCCGAGGAGCCACGCTCCGGCGATCATTCTGGCGATGATTCCGCAGATCGCGGCCTGGGGCAAAAACCAGGTCGACGGAGCTCTGCACGCCGCCGGCACGGACGCCCATGCGATCGCCTTCGACAAGCTCGGCAACAACGGCGTGTTGTACAAGGGTTTGGAGACCCTGGGCGGCGGCGCCACGCTCGCCGGCATCATCCTCGGCGCGGTGACGGTCTTCATCATCGATCGCGAACTCGAGAAAGCGGCCTGGTTCGCGTTCGCCGGCGCCGTCTGCACCTTCTTCGGCTTGATCCACGCCGAGGATCTCGGCATCGCGCAATCCCCGGTGGTCTCGCTCAGCTACGCCGCCGTCGCCGTGATGCTCTACTGGTTCGCCAAGTTCGCCCACGTCGCGCCGACCACTCAGACCGAGTTGCACGGCCATGGCGAGATGACGGGGCAGCCGGCGGAATAAGGCGAACCGCGACGACGGAACAGGGGAAGCCGCCCTCCCCTCCGAGAAAAACGCTGTCCCCGGTCCGGCTCATGGAGCCGACCGGGGATTTCCCCAAGGGTTGCGGTTGTCAGCGGTGCAACCCTCGGACCTCGCCAAGACGGCTATCTCTGGAACGGCGTCGCAAACCTCGGCCGCACGCGCGGCGCCCCCGCGGCATCGCTGCCGCCTCGCCCGCCCGTCCCCGCAAATCCCTCCAGCGTAGCGATCGCCTCTTCCGGCAGCCGCCAGTGCCGCGCCGACGCGATCACCGCGCGGATGTAATCCTTGTCCGCGCTCCCCGGCCCGGCGTTTGCGCCGAAATAGACCAGCGCCCGCTTCGGCCCGCTTTCCGCGATCACCGCCTGCGTGGTCTTCACGTACAACCCGTCCCCCAGCTGCTCGAAGCGATCGAGCGCCGAAACGTCGGCGAGCGCGAGATCCCAGAGCACGCCGTGAACGCGCCCGCGTGCGTCGCGCGTCGCCGTCAGCCAGCCCTCGCGCGTGATCGCCAGACGATGGCGCATCAGGCGAGCGACGCCGAGCGGCCGCGAGCGCGGGCAGCGCCGCGCCATTTCTTGAACGTCCATGTTGGCGCCATAGGCAAAGTAGAGCGACATCAGGTCATCCGCTCAGGCGCTCGACCCTGCTGACGACGCTCTTGCCTCTGAGCTGCGCGATCACGGCGTTGAGATGCTGGATATCGGAGACCTCCAGGTCGAAGCGCAGCTCGCGAAAGTCCGGCCCGGTCGGGTTGAAGACGCAATTGTCGATATTCGCGCCCGCCTCGCCGATCGTGGTCGCGACGACGCCGAGGGCGCCGGGTTCGTTCAAGGTGGTGACCACGATCTGCGTCGGATAAAACGCCCTCTGGGCGGTGTCGAGGTCCCAGCGCACGTCGAGCCATTGCTCCGGCTTGTCGTCGTAGTCGACCAACGCGGGCGAATGGATGGGATAAATCGTGATACCTTCCCCCGGCGTCCGGATGCCGACGATCCGTTCGCCGGGCACGGCGCCGCCCTTGGGCGCGAAGCGCACGGGGAGGTCCCAATCGACGCCGCGCAGCGGCAGGTTCGAGCCGTGCTCGTTCTGGCCAGGCACGCGGAACACCAGATGCGCCGCTTTGGCGAGGCCGAACCAGCCGCTCTCGTTGCGTGAGAGCGCCGGCCCCGCTTTCCGCTCCTCCTGGAAATCGGGATAGATCGCGCGCACGACGTCGGCGGAGTAGATCTCGCCGCGGCCGACGCCGATGAAGACGTCTTCGATCGAGGCGCGCGCCAGCCGCGGCAATGCGCTCTTCAGCTTGGCGTCGCTGAACTTTCGCCCTGCCCGCTCGAAAGCGCGCTCGACGATCTGCCGCCCGAGGCCGCCATATTGCGCCTTCGCGGCCTCCCTCGTCGCGCGGCGGATCGCCGCGCGGGCGCGTCCCGTCACGACGAGACTGTCCCAGGCGGCGGGCGGGGTGCGGCTCTCCGAACGCGTGATCAGCACTTCGTCGCCGTTGTGCAGCGTCGAAATCAGCGGCGCGATGCGGCCGTTGATTTTCGCGCCGACCGCGGAATTGCCGACATCGGTGTGCACGGCGTAGGCGAAGTCGATCGCGGTCGCGCCGCGCGGCAGCGCGATGAGGCGCCCCTTGGGCGTGAAGCAGAACACCTGATCCTGAAACAATTCGAGTTTGGTGTGTTCGAGGAACTTGTCGGAATCGTCGCTCGACAGCGTCTCGATGATCTGCCTGAGGCCCCGATAGGCGCGGCTCTCTCCCGTGTTGAGAACGCTGTGGCCGTCCTTGTAGAGCGCGTGCGCGGCGATGCCGTATTCCGCGATTTCGTGCATATCCCGGGTGCGGATCTGCAACTCTACGCGTTGCGTGCCGGGTCCGACGACGGTGGTGTGAATGGAGCGATACTCGTTCTGCTTGGGCGTCGAAATATAGTCCTTGAAGCGACCCATCACGCTGGGCCAGGTCGTATGCGCGACGCCCACCGCGGCATAGCAATCGGCGATAGAATCGACGAGGATGCGGAAGCCGTAGATATCGGAAAGCTGCTCGAAAGCGATCGAGTTGCGCTCCATCTTCCGCCAGATCGAATAGGCCTGTTTCTCCCGGCCCTTGACCTCGACCTTGATGCCGCGCCGCGCGAACTGGTCCTTCAGCTCGTCGGCGATACGGGCGATCAGCGCGCCGTTCTTGGTCTTCAGCCCTTCGAGCCGGTCGACGATGAGCTTGTGGGCGTCCGGCATCAGGTAGCGGAACGAGAGGTCCTCCAACTCGTTGCGCAGGCTCTGCATGCCCATGCGGCCGGCCAGCGGCGCGTAGATATCGAGCGTGTCCTGCGCAATCCGCGAGCGCCTGTTCTGTGGCACGAATTGCAGGGTTCGCATGTTGTGCAGGCGGTCGGCGAGTTTGACCAGCAGCACGCGCACGTCGTCGGCGATCGCGAGCAGCAACTTGCGGAAATTCTCAGCTTGCTGCGCGTGCCTGGAGGCGAAGTCGAGCTTGTTGAGCTTGGTCAATCCATCGACGAGACCGCCGATCTCCGCCCCGAACATCTTGTCGATCTCGTCGCGGGTGACGTGCGTGTCCTCGATCGTGTCGTGCAGCATCGCCGCGACGATCGTGGCGTCGTCGAGCTTGAGCTCGGTGAGGATCGCGGCGACCTCGAGCGGATGCGAGAAATAGGGGTCCCCCGAGGCTCGCTTCTGCTGGCCATGGGCGCGCATCGCGAAGACATAGGCGCGATTCAGCAGCTCCTCGTCCGCCTGCGGATTGTAACGGCGGACACGCTCGACCAGTTCGTATTGACGCATCATTTGATGGGCTGGACCTCGCGGCGACGGGAAGGCCGGATCGACTTTCCCCGGAAATAGAGACAACTCGGCTTCCAGGCGACACGACCTGTCATCG
>JBAQGU010000157.1:0-2927 GCA_049287975.1 Roseiarcus sp. | reverse complement strand
GGATAGAGCGTTCCCCACCGCATACAGGCCACCGTCTGCATATCGCCCTTTTTTCGTGGGACGCTCACCGCTCCTCGACTGCGAAGGGATTCGCCCGTTTCGGCCAGCTATGCTTGATGCCGAAGCCCCTTTTCCGGCCACTGCCCCAGACGAGTAGCCCCTATGACCGGCTCCCGCCGACGTCAAGTGCGCGCTCGCGACCGCTCATCCGCGCCCGGCGATCGGCGACGCCGTCGCAAGAAAAAAGCGTCGAAGCGCGCTGACCCGCGCTCCGACGCTCGCGACGAGCGGCAGCCGCTCGCAGGCTGCCGCACGAGCCCAGCTCAGGGCATCACGTCGGCCCAGTAGGGCTTTGCGCCATAATAGCTGTAGACCCGGTCGTTGTATTTCTCGTCCCAAGTGGGTTCGACGTCCGGGTCGAAGGCGGGAGCGCCTTCCAGCTGCTGCTTGTCGAGATTGACGACGTACCCGCCTTTGAAAGTGTCATACTTCAACAGCGACCATGGCAGCGGATGGTACTTCTCACCCATTCCCAAAAATCCGCCAAAGGACATCACGGCGTAGGCGACGTTTCCGCTCTTCTTGTCGATCATCACGTCGTGGATCGATCCGATTTCCTCACCACCGGTGTTGTAGACGTAAGTCCCGGCAACCTTGTCGCTCGAGATCAAATTCGAGGTTTCTCGTTCGGCTTCCATGGGGGTCCTCCAAGTTGGAACTCGAAGGGGTAACTCCGAGCCGGCGTCGAACGTTCCCTTTAATGTTCTGTCAACAGTTTCAAGGCGGTGCGAAAGCTCCTCTGAGCGCCACGATCATTGCAGTTCATACTCCTTTGGCAGCGGTTTTTGCCGGAACACGTTGGCGTTGGGACAGATCGCTTCGACTGCGCTCGTGAACCGCAGGCGCTGACCACGACTTTGAAAAAGCAGCAACTCCGTCCCAAACCCCCCGTAGATTTCGACGACCTGAAAGCTGAACCAGGTCTGCATGACCGTCAGCTCCCGAACACTCGCGGGGCTGACGCTCATTCGCCCGAGAGACAGAATGGGAAGCTTCGCGAGTCGGCTCGGAAAAGAAATTGCTTTAGGGGCGACAGCGAATCCTCGAAATTCCGAGAGGAGAAGCCAGATGCCGAGGACTCCGACCACCAATCCCGCCATTCCCGACAATCGGGGAGCCTGGGCGACAAACAGATATACCCCGAGAATCGTCAGGATGATTTCGCCGCCGATCAGCTTCCAATTCCAGAATCGTCTTGATCTTGAAGGCGCAGTCGCGGGGGCAGCTGAAGTAACATGATCGATCATTACCGCGGCGAATTCCTGGGTTGAAGGCCTCGAGCACCGCGATAGCGCGAAATTTTGAACAAGAAAAGATTGTAGCGCAAATAAAATGCAAACCGCCTAGAAACTGGGCAGATTGTTTACGGCGCCTCCTCCCGAGGCTCGAGCCGAGAGGCTGCCGAGCGCCAAGTCTCGCCATCGCTCGCGGCGCCGATTGGCCTGTGACATTCCTGTAAATTCAATATCAGAGACAAATCGGCGCGCCATTCCGAGCCCCGCTGGCGAAAGTCGGCGGCCTTTTTTCATGAGCGTCCGAAAAAAAGCCCCCCATACTCGTGTGAGCGGCGGGGCAATTGAGCGAGGGCGGCTTGGGGTCGCAATCTCGCACGTGCTGATCTGCAGCGAATGGCCGAAGGGAACAGGAAACTGCTCCAATCGTGGCGACAAAATTACTTGAGCACGCCGCTGATTTCGTTGAATTCGGAGCTGAGCTTCGTGCCCAGGTTCGTCAGGATGGTGACCAGCGCGACCGCGATCAACGAAGCGATCAGCGCATACTCGATAGCCGTGGCGCCCGACTCGTTGCCGACGAACGCTTTGAGGGAATTGATCAACATGACACTTGCTCCATTTGCTCATGATATTCACGATCAAACAGTGATAGTGCCCGCAAACTTCTTTAGAGTTAATCCGATAGGCGAATACGCGGGTTTTCTCGACCTTTTCGCGCTTGGTATAGGCGTTCTGAACGCGGCGACGCAGCTCCGATGAAATTCACTTCCGTCCAGTTAACTCCTCAGCATTCAGATGATGGCCCCGCTGCCGAAAGTCGCGGGCTTTTTTCGTCCGCGCTCTGACGCCCGGACGCTCCGCGCGGCAACCTTCGCGACGGGTTCGCCGAGCTAGGGTTCAAATTGAACAATGTTTGAAATGGCCTCGAGTCGGACCCTCGCGACACCAGCTTGGCGCATTCCCAAAACGTCGGCGGCCACGGTCGAGACGTCAATGATGCGGCCGCGGGCGAAAGGACCTCGGTCGACGATGGTTACGATTACGTCGCGGCCATTGTCGAGATTGTAGACCCGCACCCGGGTTCCGAACGGCAGCCTGAGGTGCGCCGCGATCAATCCCCCATATCGCGGATTGTGATAATAGGTCGCGACACCGAACTCGTCCGCCGAGGCAAACGACAACGAGAAGACGACTGCGATCACAGAGACAATAAAACGCGACGCACTTGCCCTGCTCATGGCTACGTCTCCAAACGCCTCCCCGGATACCGACAATATGAAAACTCGGTTCACGACTATTGGTTGCAAACATATACAATATGTAATTTGTCAAGCCGGGATGAGCCATCTCGACCCGGACGGCCGAAAGGTTCGCCGCAGGCGAGGAATGACCAAACATCAACGAAATCATCAAAGCCGCGAAGGATCTCGGGATCAAGTCGACGAACGCCGAACTCTGCCAATGCTGGATAGATCGTGTCGCGCTCGCCAAGATGCAGTTGATCGGGGCGACATGAAAGTCTGCCTACGCGCGATCGGCGGGGCCAACCGCTACGCGATCTAAGCCGGCGCGCAATGACTACCGAAGCTATCGGGTCAGCGGCGACCCATCCGTCATTGCGAGGAGCCCTTG
>JBAQGU010000156.1:0-2661 GCA_049287975.1 Roseiarcus sp. | reverse complement strand
TCCGCCCCGCCGGGATGGCCCGCTGCCGTCTCGCGAACCCTGTCGGTGTCGAACATGCCCGGCTGGATCGAATTGATCGTGACGTTGTCCTTGGCGTAGAGCCGCGCCGCGCTGGCAAGAAACGCCGTCAGGCCCGCGCGCGCGCCGGAGGAAACGTCGAGGCCGGCGATCGGCGCGCGCACCGAGGCCGAAGTTATGTTGATGATTCGCCCAAATCGGCGCTCGGCCATCCCCGGCGCCACGCGCTGGATCAGCGCGATCGGCGTCAGCATGTTCGCCTCGATCCCGTTCAATATCTGCTCGCGGGTGATTTTTTCGAACTCGGCGCGTGGCGGCCCGCCGTTGTTGTTCACCAGAATGTCGGGCGCCGGACAGGCCTCCAGCAGGACGTCGCGAACGCGCGCGTCGCCGAGATCGCCCGCCACCGCGATCACTTCGGCGCCGGTCGCGGCGCGAATCTCCGCCGCTGTCGCCTCGAGGCGAATCGCGTCGCGCCCGTTGACGACGACGCGGCAACCCGCGCCGGCGAGTTCCATCGCGCAGGCGCGCCCCAAGCCCTTGCTAGAAGCGCAAACGATCGCGCCGCGACCTGCAATGCCCAAATCCATCGCAAAACCTCCTCATATTGCCGGCCGGCTTCCGATCTCACCGACGCGAGGGACGTCCTAGCCTCCCTTGGATTTGCTGTCATGGCGTCGACATGAGAATCTGGATATGGAATCGCAGAACGTTAGTTCTTCGAGAACCCATCGAGGCGCCCGTGGCCAAGCCCCTGGACACCCCTGCTCGCTACCGCACGATCTTCGTTTCCGACATGCATCTGGGCACCCGCGGATGTCAGGCCGCCCTGATTCTGGATTTTCTGCGCCACAACGAGGCGGATACGATCTACCTGGTCGGCGACATCATCGACGGCTGGAGACTGCGCGCCTCCTGGTATTGGCCGCAGGCGCACAACGACGTCATTCAGAAACTGCTGCGCAAGGTGCGGCACGGCGCCCGCATGGTGTTCGTGCCGGGCAATCACGACGAATTCGCGCGTCAGTTCATCGGGCAGAGCTTCGGCGGCATCGAGATCGTGCGCAACGCGGTCCATCTCGCGGCGGACGGCAAGCGCTACTTCGTGCTGCACGGCGACGAATTCGACGTCGTCGTGCGCCATTCGAAGTGGCTCGCCCACCTCGGCGACTGGGCCTACGATTTCGCGCTCTTCATCAATACCCATTTCAACGCCGTGCGCCGTTTCCTCGGCTTCGGCTATTGGTCGTTCTCGGCCTGGGCGAAGCTCAAGGTGAAGAACGCGGTCAATTTCATCGGTTCTTTCGAGCGCGAACTCGCGGCCGAGGCGAAGCGGCGGGGCGCCGAAGGCGTCATTTGCGGCCACATCCACCATCCCGCGCTCCGGGAGATCGAGGGGGTGACCTATGTGAACACCGGCGACTTCGTCGAATCCTGCTCTTTCGTCGTCGAACACGACGACGGGCGCCTCGAAGTCCTGTTCTGGGGGACGCCTTTTGCGAAGCTGGCGCCAATGAAGGATCCCAAAATCGCAGACGCGGACGAACCGGTGGACGCCGAGGTCGAAATCGAAGCCGCGTGATGCGCATCCTGGTCGCGACGGACGCTTGGCGGCCGCAAGTCAACGGGGTCGTCCATACGCTGGAGCGAATGTCGGCCGCCGCGGAGGAATGGGGCGGCGAATTCCAATTCCTGACGCCGCTCGGTTTCGCCACCCTGCCCTTGCCGACCTATCCCAGCATCCAAATCGCCCTGCCCGCCCCCGGCGAGGTCGGCCGCCGGATCAGGGCGGCCGCGGTCGACCACATCCACATCGCGACCGAGGGGCCGATCGGCTGGGCGGCGCGGCGCGACTGCCTCCAGCGCGGACGCTTGTTCACCACGAGCTACCACACGCGCTTTCCCGAATATATTTCCGCGCGGACGGCCATTCCCGAGAGCTGGACCTACGAGGCCCTGCGGCGCTTTCATGCACCGGCGGCCGCGGTGTTGGCGCCCACGCCCTCGATCCGGGAGGAACTCCGCCGTCGCGGCTTCGACCGGGTGAAAGTATGGACGCGCGGCGTCGATCACGCGCTCTTTCGCCCGCAAGCGCGCGACGCCCTGGATTTGCCCCGCCCGATTTTTCTTTCCGTCGGCCGCGTCGCGGTCGAGAAAAACCTCGAGGCGGTGCTGAGCCTGGACCTGCCCGGCTCGACCGTCGTCGTGGGCGATGGCCCCGCACGGGCCATGTTGGAGCGCCGTTGGCCCAAGGCGCGCTTCCTGGGCGCGCAATTCGGCGAAGCGCTGGCCCGGATCTACGCGAGCGCGGACGTTTTCGTCTTTCCCTCGCGCACCGACACGTTCGGAATCGTCCTGCTCGAGGCGCTGGCGAGCGGCCTGCCCGTCGCTGCCTTTCCCGTTACCGGCCCACTCGACGTGATCGGCGACAGCGGCGCGGGCGCGCTTCACGAGGACCTGCACGAAGCCTGTCTCGCGGCGCTCCAGATTCCGCGCGACAGGCCGCGAGAGCATTCGCTGAACTTCACCTGGCGCGAGAGTGCGCGCCAGTTCATGGACCATATCCATACGTGTCGCGCAGCGGCCGCGTCGGCGATCAACCGAACAGCTTGAGCTTTTTTTCAATGTCGAGCGCGTCGAGTT
>JBAQGU010000155.1:0-6318 GCA_049287975.1 Roseiarcus sp. | reverse complement strand
GGCGGGCGCGAAGGAACTGATGCTCGAACCGAGGTGAAGGGCAGCGGCGTGATACGATCCATGACAATGAAGGCTTGGCGGCTCGACCGTCTCGGCGGCGAACTGCGGTTCGAGGACGTGCCGATGCCGGAGGTGCGCCCTGGCAGCATCCTGGTTCGCATCGAGGCGTCTACTCTGATGTCCTACATCAAGCCCTACGTGGAAGGGCGTCTACCGTCGTATCATGTCGCGGAGGGCGGATTTACGCCTGGCGGCAATTGTGTTGGCTCATAGAGGCGGTTGGGAAGGACGTATGGCGATTGTCGCCGGGAAGTCGCGTGGTTGTCGCTTCGCTGTTTCGTTCATCCGAGAATGTTCCAGACCCCGCGCAAATCCTGATCGGCATCACCTCCCTCGGCGCTGAGAGCGAGAGAGTGCAAGCCGATTGGCCTGATGGAACGCTCGCTGAGTACGTTCTCGTTCCGCCTTCGGTAGTTGCTCTGGCGGACGGCCTCGAGCACATCGATTCGGCGCAGCTCTCCGCGGTGAGCCGTTTCGTCGTTCCGTATGGCGGGCTCGTCCGCGGCCGGCTCGCGGCTGGCGAGACCCTCGTCGTGAACGGCGCGACTGGCGCCTATGGCGGCGCGGCGGTACTGCTGGCGTTGGCGATGGGCGCTGGTCGCGTGGTCGCCGCGGGGCGCAACGCCGAAAAACTGAAGAGGCTCGCGCGAGTGGCGGGCGAGGGGATCGTACCAGTCGCCCTCACGGGCAACCTCGCCGGGGATGCGGCGGCGCTGCGGGAGGCGGCCGGAGGCGGCGCAGAAATCGCATTCGACATGGTCGGCGGCGCGAAGGATCCGACTTCCACCCTCGCGGCGCTGAATTCGCTTCGGCGCGGCGGCCGGTTGGTCCTGATGGGAAGCATGACCGTCGACCTCCCCATCTCGTACATGCAGCTGATGATCAACAGCCTGGAGATCATCGGGAACTTCATGCACCCGGTCGAAGCCTATCGAAGCGTGCTCGCGATGGTGCGCGGCGGCCGCCTCGATGTGACTTCGATCAAGCCGAAGGTCTACCCCCTCGCCGAGCTGCCGGCGGCGATGGAAGCGGCCCTAAACGCGGGCAGCCTCGAATGCGCCGTCGTGAAGCCGTGAGCGTCGAGGCGACGCGACCCTGCACCCACGCGTTCGACCCGCTCAACCTACTGCGTGGCGGGGGCCGTCGCGGCCGCGGCCGGCTTCGCGCTCGCGTCGGCGGGCAACGCCGCCATGCGTACTGGCGAATCCAGCGAGGCGGAGCGGCGCGGAGGCAGCGGAACGTCGGTCGGAATCGGCTGTTCGGGTTCGAAGACCTGGATGACGGGCGCAGGCGGCTCGTCGCCGCCGACCTTGAACAGGTTCTTCACCCAGGTCTTACTGCCGTCCGCGACGAAGGCGAGCGGCGACGGGGCGGCCCCCGCCGCCGAATCCGCCACCGCCGGGGTCGCACCGACCGTCGTCGAATTTGCGGCGACCTTCACGGTTTCGACAACCGGCGTATGCGTGCGAGACTGCGCGGGGCGCGGTTCGGCCGACGCGGTGGCGACCTTGACGACCGCCGGAATCGGCTTGCCGGAATTGTCGAGCGCGATTTCTTGCGGCGGCTCGAGCAACGCCTCGGGAGCACTGACGTCGTCAACCTTGCCTGCGAAAACCGGATTCTGCCCACCATCCTGGTAGACCAGCCGAATCGGCTTGACGCCCTTGGCGACCAAGGCGGCCACCGCCTCGTCGTCCTTCGCCTGCTTCTCCGCCACCAGGGATTCGACATCGCCGTCGCGATGCAGCGTCGGGCAGGGCGCTCGCGGCGAAACGTCGCCCTCGGCATGCGCGCCGAAAACGTAGCGCTTGCCGCACACGAGCACCGGAGTTTCGGTCTTGGTCACTTCGAAATGATCGGAGCCGTTCTTCAACTGTTTCCAGAAGTCGATGTTCGGATCGAGCCGATGCTTGGCGAGGTTCTCCGCCGTCATCTTGAAGGGATAGGACTGCATCTGAATTTCGCGCTGGCCGCCGTTGAAGGACTCACGCGCGATCGCGTAAATCTCGGCGATCTGCGCGTCCGTCATCGAATAACAGCCGGCGGAGGAGCAGATGCCATGGACCATGATGGTTCCGCCGGTGCGGTCCCAGGCGCGGTCGAACGCATTGGGATAGCCGACATTGAACGAGAGATAATAAGCGGAATTCGGATTCATCTGGCCTGGCGTGATGGTGTAGAAGCCTTCCGGCACCTGGTGGTCACCCTCGCGCAGCTTCGGACCGAGCTGGCCGGACCAGCGGCACATCGGGAACGTCTTCAGCAGGGCGTATTGCCCGTCCGACTTCTTCTTCCAGATCTCGAACTCCGCTTCCTTCTTATAGGTGCGGATCAGAGTGGGCGACGAAGCCGTCGTGCCCAGCGCTTCCATTTGCGTCAAGGTCTGCTGGGGAATGGGGCGCAAGGATTTGGCCGACGACCCGGTGCTGCTGGTGTCGAGCTGTTCCTCGCACCCTGCCAACAACGCCCCCGCACTCACCGCCAAGCAAGCCGCCAAAACCCGCGAACGCCAAGTTCTAGATTTCATCGCTGCACCCCACCGAATCCGCTTACCTGATCGACTCGCAAAAGTCCACCCGATCCTAGACCGCGTTCGCCCCCTCGTCTAACCCCCGCTACATCATTGTCCGACGATGATGAACTTCTGATTAAAAGTCTATATTTTACGGCCGATCGCGAGGAACTTGGCGGCGCGCGCCTCGCGCAATTCCTCCCGCGACATGTTTCCCAGCGAATCGAGCGCCGCGCCGATTGCGCGGCCCGCCGCGGCCACCGCCGCCTCGGGGTCGCGATGGGCGCCGCCGACCGGCTCAGGGACGATGGAATCGATGATGCCGAATTTAATCAGGTCCTGCGCCGTGATCTTCATGTTCGTCGCCGCATCCTGCGCGCGCGAGGAATCACGCCAGAGGATCGAGGCGGCCGCTTCGGGCGAGGCGACCGTGTAAATCGCATGTTCGAGCATCAAGACCTTGTTGCAGGCTGCGATCGCCAACGCGCCCCCCGAGCCGCCCTCGCCGACGATCACCGCCACATTGGGCGAGCCGAGCGCCAGGCTCGCATCGGTCGCGCGCGCGATCGCCTCGGCCTGGCCACGCTCCTCGGCGTCGATGCCCGGCCAGGCGCCGGCCGTATCCACGAGCGAGATCACGGGCAGGTCGAAGCGATCGGCGAGTTCCATCAGCCGCGCCGCCTTGCGATAGCCCTCTGGCCGGGCCATGCCAAAATTGTGCTTCAGGCGGCTGGTCGTGTCCTCGCCCTTCTCGTGGCCGATCAGACAGATCGCCTCGCCGCGAAAGCGGCCGAGCCCGCCAACGATCGCAGCGTCCTCGCCGAACTTCCGGTCGCCCGCGAGCGGCGTGAAATCCTCGATCAGGCCCTTCACATAATCGGCGAAATGCGGCCGCCCCTGGACGCGCGCGACCTGGGTTTTCTGCCAGGGCGTCAGCGCGGCGTAGAGTTCGGCCAAAGTCTTGGCGGACCTCGCCTCGAGTTTCGCGAGTTCCTCGGCGAGCGCCGGCGAGTCGCCCTTCGCCACGAGGGCGCGCAACTCATCGACACGGGCGTCGATTTCGGCCACCGGGGTTTCGAAACTCAAATAAGCGCGCATGTGAGCTCGACCGACCCCCGAGGGCGCGCGAAACTGGCGATAAGACTCGGCGAAGTCAAGGCGCGAGGGGGCGCCGAAAGCGTGCGGCCTCAAGGGTGGAAGTAGGCGTCGTGTCCGATCTGAACGTAGAGCCGTCCCGGTCCCAAAGGCGTGTCCAGGCGCACCTCCGCGCTGACGGCGGTTTCCGAGTTCAGGCCGCCGGTCGCTCGAGGCGCGGAGGCGCCCGAACCCTTGGCGCCCGGGGCGATGAAATCTACGCCGGCCGCGATATAGCCGCTGATCTTGATGCACGCGTTCGAGCCCTTGACCGCGTAAAACCCCTCGCCGATGGCGTTGCAGCGCGCCTGATCAGGCGTCGGCGGTGCCCTCGGCGCGAACACGTCGCCGGCGAAGGCGGCATGGTTCGTCAATGCGACTGCGAAAGCGAAGATGACGCCAAGGCTTCCGCTCGGAAGGCAGGCTGATTTCTCGTGATTGCGCGGGCGGTGATTCATCGCCGTGCAGGGTAAGGCGCAAAATGGCGACAACAAGGCGATCTCGCCGCAAAACCGCCGAACCCACCAGTGTACAACTTTATCTGTACTCGCTCGTGTTGTGATCTCGACCCAATGTCGCCACATCCGAGCGCTAAGGAAGGGGATTGGATTTCAAAGGCGAATGGCGAGGAAAGCGCTATTCGAAGGCCGCCGAGGAATCCGGGAAGGACGCCATGACCCATCACATTTGGCACGCATTTTATTTCGAAGGCTTCGGGACTTCAGGACCACCAGTGCGTACGGAACTGATCGAAGCCGACAGCGAGGAAGAGGCGGTCAAGGTCGCCAAGGATCACCTCGGTAAGTGCAAGCGCGTCGATCTCGCCGCCCCGCGTTGGGAGCAGCCTCACACCCGTGTGATTCTCGCGGAGGAGGGTGGCTCGGAAAAGGTCTGGGTGCATTGAGATACGCCCCTCTCACGCTTGCGGGAGAGGGCCGAAACCGTCGATAGTATAGGCTCGCAAGCGCGCTTCCGGGCTCGCCTCGTGGATGCCGAATCCAAGCTGATTGGCCGCTCGCCGAGGCTCGTGGATCAGTGGCAGATCTTCTGTGTAATGCCGCAACGATCGCCACCGGGTAGGTCGCGATCGAACAGCGCGGCGCGTGACTGCGGCGAATCGCTCGTTCGGCGCAAGGCGCAAGCGATCGGTTTGTGGACGGTCAATCCCATCAAAACCGTCGATCGACCGGGCCTCGCCGACCTTCCCGCCGTGCTGCGCTCGATCAGGAAAAGCTGAACGCCGCGCTCATGCTGGTGAAAGGTGGCATGTCGCCAACCCGGGGCGGTCAACCGTCTATCGGGAAATTCAAAACCGACCTGACGCATGAGCCCCTGGACTACGTTTTGGAACAGAGTCCACGATGACCCCGGTCACGGCGCCAGGCAGCGGTTGATCGCCGGCGTCTGCCCGGTCAGCAGATGCGTGAGGAGCATCGCCGTGCCGGTCGGGGCGCCGACATAAAGCGACGCGCCGGTTGTCGGCGTTGCCGTGGGGCTCGCGCAGTTGTTGAAGAACGAGTGCTGGCACGGGTAGGGCCCCACGATCTGGAAGCCTACCTTCGCTGTGGCCGGGTCCGTCACTGCGATCGGGCAGGAGCAGATGATCTCGCCATGCGTCAAGGGTAGGCCAAAACCTGGGAACGACTGCCCCTCGCTGCTCTTGAAACAGATGCCGCCGTCGCATTGGGCCGACGCCCCGTAGGGAGATGTGGTAGCGGCGCAGTCGTAAAGCGCCTTGTTGCCAAAGGGTGCGCTCACAGATTCTGGGTAGCTGTACGTGCTGACCATATAGCCGTTCTCCACCCCCACGGCGTTGGTGGTGCAGACGTCCTGGTTTTTACCGTAATTGAACGGCTCGCTAATGCTATTTCCAAATTTCACGTCGCACTTGCAGTAGGAAACCCCATCCATCACGAAGCAATTGGCGAGCGCGCACAGCGCGTAGGTCTGCCGCTGACAGATTTTGAATACTCCTGGAGCGCCCTGGGCGCGAACCGCACCGCCGGTCATGACGATCAAACCGAGACCCAAGCCGAAAAACAAAGTGCTTCTTGAGAAAGACATTGTCATCGCGTACCCCCCGCGGCACAAGGCGAGCTTGCAACCTGAACGCGATAATCATAGCTGATTCGCGGCGAGAGTGTGCAAGTGTTATTACGCCATCCGGAAAATGCGGGCTTAGAGTTGGCGCTCGCCGCCGGGGTATCCGGAAGACATCGAACAAAAGATCCTCGCTGGCAGTTTCGATGAGAAGAGCAAGACCGGGAATCTTACCCGAGTGCTGGGGTTCAGGCCGGCGCGGCTCTGTGGATTGCAGTGCTGACAACAAACAAACCGCTAGAAGTACGTTTGGGAGCGCGCGGCCAGTCCCACCAGAGGGGAAGGAGAGATCCCGCCAGAGGTGGTGCGGAACTCGCAATGACGGGCCTGCGAAGGCGGCCCTCCCCTCACTTCCAATCCCCGAAACGCGACTGAACCAGCGCGAGCGCGGCGACGGCGGCGGTGTCGGCGCGCAGGATGCGCGGGCCGAGGCTGAGACGCAGCACGCACGGCGTGCGCAGGATTGCCGCGCGTTCGGCTTCGTCGAAGCCGCCCTCGGGCCCGATCAGCAG
>JBAQGU010000154.1:0-2211 GCA_049287975.1 Roseiarcus sp. | reverse complement strand
CCAATAGGCGTCGTGGCGCGCCTGCCAGAGCCGGTTTCGCTCCTCGGTCTGTGTCGTCCAAGCGAGGGGTCCGCCACCGTTGTCGGTGGCGATTTCGTCGAAACGGCGCGATTGCTCCTCCACGCTGGCCGGCGAGCCGTGGAACTCGACGAACAGCATCGGCGTCTCCGGCAAACTCAGCTTCGAGTAGATGTTGAACGCCTTGACCTGCAGCGCGTCCACGAGTTCGATCCGGGCGATCGGTATTCCCGACTGGATCGTCTGGATCGTCGTCGTGCAGGCGGAGCGAACGTCGCTGAACGGGCAATGACCGCCCGCGATCGCTTCGGGGACGCCGGCGAGGCGCAGCGTGACCTCGACGATGACGCCGAGAGTGCCCTCCGATCCCACGAACAGCCGCGTCAGATCGTAGCCGGCCGAGGATTTGCGGGCCCGGCTCGCCGTGCGCAGGAACGCGCCTTCGGCGGTAACGATCCCCAGCGACAGCACGCTGTCCTTCATCGTGCCGTAGCGCACCGCATTGGTGCCGGAAGCGCGCGTCGCCGCCATGCCGCCGATCGATGCGTCCGCTCCCGGGTCGATCGGGAAAAACAACCCGGTGTCGCGCAGATGCGCGTTGAGCGCCTTGCGCGTGATGCCGGGTTCGACGACGCAATCGAGGTCGTCGGCGTGAACGGCGAGGACCCGGTCCATCCGGCTGCAATCGATGCAGACGCCGCCATGCAGCGCATTGACGTGGCCTTCCAACGAAGTGCCGACGCCGAAAGGAATGATCGGCGCGTCGTGGGCGGCGCAGATGCGCACGGCGTCGATGACGTCTTCTTTGGTTTCGGCGAACACCACCGCGTCGGGCGGCGCCACCGCCAGCCAGGTCAAAGTATGGCCGTGCTGCATCCGCACCGCTTCCGATGTGACGAGCCGATTGCCGAAGCGCGCCGCCAACGCCGCCGTGAGTTCGCTTAACGTTTTGGCCGAAAGCTTGCCCTCGCGTCGGCGAACCGAGGAAAATGTTGCATCGATCATCTGGATTGACCTCCCTCGAGTGGCGGTTCGCCGCGTGGCCCATAATGCCCCCGCCTCGGGACATCAGGCAATGGAGAAATAGTCCGCCGGGCGCGCCGTCCGACCGGCGACACGCCGACGACGGCGAAGCGCTCGCGTCTCGGCCGCATCCCGTGGTACTTTTGGCGAAAAGGAGCAAACGATGGCGTCGGAATGGGTTGGGTTGACTTCGCAGGAGGGGGAACAAATCTATGTCAACCTCGCAATCGCGAGTTCGATGCATCGCGACGAGAACCTCACTTGCATCTGGTTCCACGCCGAGGCCGGCGAAAATGGCAAAATCCGCGTCACCGAAACTATCGAACAAATCCTAAAATTGCTGACGACGATTCGACGCGGCAGCCCATCGTAAGACCGTCATTGCGAACGAAGCGAAGATTCCACGGCTCCGCCGGCGAGTTGTCGAAGAATTCGCTGCGCCTCGTCCGCTGGCGACGGGAATCGCGGACAGAATGATTACGCGACCGGTGCGGCGAAAGCGTCGAGGGAGTGTTTCGTGGACAGAGGGATTGCTTCGCTTTGCTCGCAATGACGGAGAGCCCTGACGAAGGAATCGGTGGCGAGAAGGCGCGGTCCGTCGCAGGTTGACGCAGGACGGTCGAAATGCTCCCCATGCCGACGACTCCCACCGCTCCGCGAGGCGCTCCCTTGGACACGCTTTCCGCTCTTCCCGAGAATCCGCTGCTACGGCCCTGGACTGGCCCGTTCGACTCGCCGCCGTTCGCCGCGGTGGGCGTCGAGCATTTCCGCCCTGCGTTCACCGCTGCGATCGAGGAGAACCGCGGCGAAATCGCGAAGATCAAGGGAAATCCCGAACCCGCCAGCTTCGAGAACACGATCGTCGCGATGGAGCGTGCGGGCGGCGTGCTCCACCGCGTCGCCTCCGTGTTCTTTCACTTGGTCGGCGCGGACACCAACGACGAGATCCAGGCGATCGAGCGCGAGATTGCGCCGATTCTCGCACGCGAGCGCAACGCGGTCTATCTCGACGATGCTCTGTTTCAGCGGGTCGACGCGGTCTATGCGAGCCGGGAAGGCCGCGGCCTCGATTCCGAAGCGGTTCGGCTGATCGAGCGCTATCGCCTCGCCTTCGTGCGGTCCGGCGCGGGGCTGCCGGCCGACAAGAAGGCGCGGCTCGCCGAGATCGGC
>JBAQGU010000153.1:0-2947 GCA_049287975.1 Roseiarcus sp. | reverse complement strand
GCGCCCAGCATGTGCATCGGGAAAAACGTCAGGTTGACGCTGACGAAGGTCGCCCAGAAGTGCAGCTTGCCCGCCCATTCCGGGTACTGGCGGCCGCTCATCTTGCCGATCCAATAGTACAGCCCGGCGAACAGGCCGAAGGCGGCGCCGAGCGACATGACATAGTGGAAATGCGCCACGACGTAATAGGTGTTATGGGCGATGACGTCGAAACCGGGGCTCGCCAGATTGACTCCCGTGACCCCGCCGACGGTGAAGACGAAGACGAATCCGAGCGCCCACAGCATCGGCGTCGTCAGTTCCACGGCGCCGCCCCAGATCGTCGCGAGCCAGGAAAACACCTTGACGCCGGTAGGGACCGCGATGATCAGCGTCGTGATCGAGAAGAACGCCTGCATGTTCGCGCTGATGCCCGCCAGGAACATATGGTGGGCCCAGACGATGAAGCTGATGAACGTGATCGCCAGCAAAGCGTAGACCATGCCGAGGTAGCCGAAAATCGGCTTGTTGCTGAAGGTGGCGACGACCTGACTGATGACCCCGAAAGCGGGCAGGATCATCATGTAGACCTCGGGATGGCCGAAGAACCAGAACAGGTTCTGGAACAGCAGCGGATCGCCTCCGTGGTTCGGATCGAAGAAGGTCGTGCCAAAATTGCGATCGACCAGCAGCATCGTGATCGCGCCCGCCAGCACCGGCAGCGACAGCACCATCAGAAACGCCGTGCACATGATCGACCAGGGAAAGAGCGGCATCTTGAACAGCTTCAACCCCGGCGCCCGCATGTTGAGAATCGTCGTGATGAAATTTATCGAGGCCAGAATCGAGGAGGCCCCGGAGAAGTGGATCGAAAGGATCGTCATGTCGACGGCCGGACTCGGCTGTCCGATCTCCGAGAGCGGCGGATAGAGCGTCCATCCGACGCCCGGACCGCCGCCGACGAACAGCGACGACAGCAGCATCGTCAAGCCCGCGACATAGAGCCAGAAGCTCAGATTGTTCATGCGCGGAAACGCCATGTCGGGGGCGCCGATCATCAGCGGCACGAAATAATTGCCGAACCCTCCGAACATCGCGGGAATGATGACGAAGAACATCATCAAGAGACCGTGCGCGGTGACGATCACGTTGTAGAGCTGGCCGTCGGGGTTGCCTGCGGCGTCATGCAGGTACTGGACGCCTGGCGATTGCAATTCCAGGCGCATCACGATCGATAAGCCTACCGCGATAATTCCGGCCAGCGTCGCGGTGCACAGATAGAGCGTGCCGATGTCCTTGTGGTTGGTCGCGCACAACCAGCGCCGGACGAAGGACCGCGAATGGCCGTGATCCACGGCGTATGGGACGTCCGTCATGCAGGTCTCCCGTTCTGGCGCCGCGAGCCGCTATGAGCCGGCCTTGGCGCGCTGCGCTTTCGCCCAGGCCTCGAATTGACCGGGCGGCACGGCGCGAATGACGATGGGCATGAAGGCGTGATCGGCCCCGCAGATTTGCGAGCATTGACCGTAATAGACGCCGGCCCTGTCGATCTTGGTCCAGATCTCGTTCAGGCGCCCGGGGACCGCAAATTTCTGCAGGCCGAGCGAGGGAACCATGAAGGAGTGGATAACGTCGGCGCCCGTGACCTGCATCCGGATGACGGTTCCGATCGGCAGCACCGCTTCGTTGTCGACCGTGAGCAGCTCCGGTTGGCCCGGCTTCAAGTTGGCCTTCGGGACGATCAGGCTCGTAATGTCGAGGTGGCCCTGGTCGGGGTATCGATATTCCCAATACCACTGGTGCCCGATCACCTTCACTGTCATCTGGCTCTTCGGCATCACGTTGTATGCGTAGACGAGCCGGGTCGAAGGGAAGGCGAGAAAGACGACGATGAGGGTCGGAATGACCGTCCAGACGATCTCGAGCGGCGTATTGTGGGTCCTGGCCGAGGGGACGGGATTGCGGGAGCGGCGAAACCGCCAGACTGAATAGAGCAGCAGCGTGGCGACGAGCGAACAGATCGCCAGATCGATCCCTAGCAGCAGATTGTGATACCAATCGACGGCGTACTGGAACGGAGTGGACGGCACGTGAAAATTCAGTTGCCAATCGATCGGCAACCCGATTGTGCGCGCCGACTTTTGAACGACGTCGTCCATCGCCGCAGCGCCGAAGACTATCGCCACCGCGGAAACCGCCGCTGCGATGACAATGAAAACCACCACGTTTCGTGACATGCGCATGCCGTTGGCCCTCGCGAACGCCGAGGAAAGGTCTCCCCCTGATTTTCCGGAAAAACTTCCAAGAGCCAGCAATCATACAATTGCGGCGCCTATTGGGCGAGCCGCCATGATCGAGCAGCAATGATCGAAGAGCCCAGGATCGAAGAGCGGCGGCGGTTGGGCGACGGCGTGGCGAAGCCGTTGAAACCTCGAAATCCGTGATTATCTGAACGACAAACCGGCGTCGTTCACCGTCGCACTGGCGCTATCCGACGCCGCATCAATCAAAGGAGAATATAATGGCAATGCAAACTTCGCAGCGCGCGAGCGGGTGGAACGTCCAGGACGTACTCAATCTGATCGCCGCTGTTCTGCTGTTCGTTTCGCCGTGGGCGCTCCACTATTCCGGCGATATGATGGCCGCGCGAACGGCCTGGATCAGCGCGATCGTGATCGGCGTTTTCTCGATCGCCGCCCTTTCGCAATTCGCGGAGTGGGAGGAGTGGGTCACCTTGGTTCTCGGCGTCTGGCTGATTGTGGCGCCGTGGGTCTTGGGCTTCGCCGCGATATCCCATGCGGTGGCCGCTTTCGTCATCCTCGGCGTCATCGTGGCGGTGCTCTCGGCCTCGGAGCTCTGGATGGTCCATCATCCCACCGCGATGGCCAAGTGACGGAACCCGTCCGTTCCCATCGGGAGTAACCGGCGGACCGCCCAGACCGGGCGGTCCGCTCGCTCGTCGTCGTAC
>JBAQGU010000152.1:0-3589 GCA_049287975.1 Roseiarcus sp. | reverse complement strand
TCGTCGATAAGGAGATCGCCGACTTTCATGGGGCGGCCCGCGCCGCGCTAGGCAACCCCCTCTCCCGCTCTTCGCGGGAGAGGGTTGGGGTGAGGGTCGACGGCCGCCAGCGCGCATCAAAAGAATCCTCATCCGGCGCAATCGGCTGTCTTTCGACGCCCCTTTGGACGTATTACACGAGTTCGACGTTCTCGAAGGTCCACCTCATCATCGACTAAGGAACCACGCAGTTCAAACGATCGCCTTGTGCAGGAATTATAGTTCGAAAGCCGCCGGCTCTTTGCTCGCGTTCCAAAAGCGCAGCACCTTGACGATCTTTGCGTCCTCATCGACTGCGTAGACAATCCAATAACTCGTTCGCCGACCGACGCGAAACAGATAGCCGCGATTTGGTAGTCCTGTTATGTAAAAAGCGCTCCACGTGTTGGGAGATTCCGCGAGGTCGACGTTAAAGATGTGATTTAGTCAAGTGAATTGCTCTCGCGCGAAGTCTTCACTGTAGTCCGCAGCATAGCGGCCGAATTCTTGGATTTCGGCGTCAGCAACGACGTCCCTGATGACCTTGTAAGTCATGCCTTCTTGTTGCTGATCGCGGCAGCGCGAATCTCCATGAGGCGATCAACAAACGTGTCGGGATCATGCTCGACATACTGCCCCGCCGCAATGCGAGCTTCCGCCGCCTCCAACGAGACGATCATGTCCGCGCGCTCCTCTTCGGACAGGATAGGCGCCTCTTCCATGGTCGTGACCGGAACCATCGCGGTGCGCCGAGCCTTTCTATTCACAGTCGATGTCATGAGAATAGCATATCATATGGCCCTTCCGCTGGCGAGCGTCGCATTGTGGCGCCACCTTCTCCCGCAAGCGCGGGAGATGGATCTGCCCCTCAACCCAGAGCGTGGACGACGTCCATGAAACGCTTCACGCGCTCGCCGTCGACGGCTTTCCAGGTGTCGCCGTCGATCTTGAAATGCGTGCCGATCACGCAACCGTCGGCTATGCCGAGGATTTCGCGGGCGTTGTCGATCCTGACGCCGGTATTGGCGAACAGCGGGACGCCGAGGACCGCCTCGCGCACCCGCCGGAGATCCGAAGCGTCGACTGGATGCCCCGTCAGCGGCCCGGAAACGAGAATGGCGTCGGCCAGCGAGGAAAACACCGCGCTCTTGGCGCGCAGCTCGATCGGCCGCACATCGAGCGAGGAGGCGAATTCCGCGTTGATGTTGAACAGCAGCTTCAAGTCGGTTCGGCCGAGATCGCGGCGAAGTTTCAGCGCATCCGCGGCGCAGGGGCGCCACAGCCCCATGTCGGAGGCGAACACGCCGGTAAAAATTTCGCGCGCGAACGCGGCGCCGGTCGCGCAGGCGATAGCGACGCTCGCGACCGGGTCCCAGAGATAGTTGACGCCGAACGGAACCTTCAGTAACGGCGCGAGCGCCTTGATTACCGCGGTCATCGCGGCCACCCCCTCGGCGGTCGCCGTAAATCGATACGGCCGATCGTTCTCGTTGCCGAACATGATCGCATGCACGCCGCCCGCCTGCAGCTTATCGATGTCGCGCGAGACTTCGTCGATCAGCCGATTCATGCCGCCGTCGACGTCATAGAGCGGGGTTCCCGGCAGGGCGCCGATATGGGCCATCGCAATGACCGCCTTGGGCCGTCCGGCAAAAAAATCGAAAGGCACCATGAACTCCTCGGCTCGAGCGGCCGACGAGGCATAAAGCGAATTCGAATGCTCCTGTCACGGAATTTGTCGCCTCGCCGGCGAGGGTTGGGCGCCGGCGTCTGGCTCGCGAACTCCCAGCGGTTTCTGCGGAAACGCGGCTAAATAATTGTATCAACTTCATTTATGGCGAGGAGGGAGCTCACGGTCGAGAAAGGGGCGTCCTCGACGGAGACGTGTCATGCTCGCGAACGCGAGCATCCAGACTGCCATGAGGCTACAAGGCTTGCTGCTTTGGGCCGCTTTCAACGGCTCGAGGGCTCACGTCGGCGCTTCGTCGTTCCCAAAGCTGGATCCCCGCTTTCGCTGGGATGACACGCGTTGGCATCGTCGGTCGAGATAGTTGTTTCGCGGCATCGCCTTCGGACCCGTTCCCGACCTATCGGATAAAGAGAAATCGCATGAACATCAGACCTCAATTTTTGGGCGTGGATTTTGGCACCTCGAATTCGACCGTCGGCGTCGCCGATCGCGCGGGCGCTCGTCTGGTCGGGCTGGAATCGGGCCAGTCGACGTTGCCCAGCGCCATATTCTTTCCTTTCGACGACGCGAGGCCGCGGTTCGGCCGCGCGGCGATCGAGGCCTATGTCGGCGGCGAAAACGGACGCCTGATGCGGGCGCTGAAGAGCATTCTGGGGACGTCGCTGATTCACGAGAAGACGCGGATCGGGGTCCACTCGGTCTCGTTCGCCGACGTGCTGCGCGCGTTCTTCCATTTTCTCAGGCGCCGGGCGGAAGACGATCTGGGACGCGAGGTCAACCAGGCGGTGCTCGGCCGCCCCGTGCGCTTCGTCGACGACGACGACGCGGCGGACGCCGCGGCCGAGGACGCACTCGCGGCGATCGCCCGAGCGAGCGGTTTCCGGGAAGTGGCGTTCCAGTTCGAGCCGATCGCGGCGGCGCTCGATTACGAGCAGCGGATCTCGCACGAGGAGGTCGTGCTCGTCGTCGACATCGGCGGCGGCACGTCGGACTTCTCGATCGTACGCGTCTCCCCCGAACGCGCGGCGAAGAAAGACCGTAAGGACGACGTGCTGGCGAACGCGGGCGTTCATGTCGGCGGCACGGATTTCGACCGTCTGCTCAGTCTGGCGCAGGTGATGCCGCATTTCGGTTATCGCTCCTGGACGTCCGACCGAAAGCGAGAGCTCCCCACGCGTCACTTTCACGACCTCGCGACCTGGCCGTTCATCAACCGGCTCTATGCCGCGGAGGTCATGAGCGAACTCAAGCAGATTCGCTTCGAGGCGGAGCGACGCGACCTGATCGATCGATTGATCCGGCTGGTGGAAGATCGGTCGGGACATTCGCTCGCCTTGGCGGTCGAGCGCGCCAAGATCGAGCTGACGTCCAGCGCGTCGACTTCGATCGACATGACGCCCTTCGGCGAGAGCGCTCGGATCGCCGTCGGGCGAGCCGATTTCGACGCCACGATTGGGCGCGCGGTGCGACGCGTCGTCGCCGCCGTGCGGGAGCTGCTGATCGCGGCGCGCCTGAAACCCGACTCCGTCGGTCACATCTTCATAACGGGCGGCTCGAGTTCGGTACCGCTGTTGCGCTCGAGCCTGACTTCGCTGTTCCCGGCGGCGGAGGTGGTGACGGGCGATCTGTTCGGCAGCGTCGGCGTGGGTCTTGCGCTCGATGCGGCGCAAGTTCGGATGAACGGCGAGGCGGCGCCGGCTAGAAACCCCTTCTCCCCTTGCGGGAGAAGGTGGCGCGAAGCGCCGGATGAGGGGTCGGGCGATCACGCGCGTCATCAGGTAAACCATTGGTAGCGCTCATAATCAGCAGAGCTTTCTCGCAATCGCTCGAAGCCGGCGCCTGACGGCGCCAACCTCTCATCCGGCCCTTCGGGCCACCTTC
>JBAQGU010000151.1:0-3205 GCA_049287975.1 Roseiarcus sp. | reverse complement strand
GGCCGCGCCGGAGGGCTACAGACCGCCTCAGGGGCTTCCCTTCGGGATTCGGGAAGACAAGCTCACGTTCTCCCGGAGGGCACTGTAGCTGCCATTTTTCGAGGACCGTCGCTAGTTCCGGCGGGATGGTGATCACTCGGTGGCCGGATTTTGTTTTCGGTGGGTAGAAGCGCGCGCGCACGTCCTCGCCATGCACGCGCGTCCAGGAAAGGGAGCGCCGGACAAAAATCTTTGGCTCGGGTCCGCCGAGCTGGCAATCGGACCAGCGCAGGGCCAGCGCCTCTCCGGAGCGCAGGCCCGTTGCGGCAAGAAACGTGAGGAGAGTTTTGTAGAGGCCGGGATCGGCGCTGCCGAGCATGACGCTGATTTCTTCCGGCGATAGAACCGTCTCAGGGGTTGCCTGGTCGGCTTGGATATCTTCGCCGCCGTTGAGTTCTCGGTCTCCCGCGAAGGCGCGTTCGACGCGGTCGGCGGGATTGGCTGTGCAGAGGCCGCGGCGGATTGCCATTTGATAAATGCCGCCAATCATTCGGATGGTGGCGTTGATCGTAATCGTGGAGCGGCCGAGCTCGCGCATGTCGTCGCGCATCTTTTCGATGGGTGCGACGGAAACCTGGTCGAGACGCAGAGGGCCGAAGCGCGGCAGAAGATAAATGTTGAGGCGGGCGCGCAGCGCCTCGGTGTAGCTGGGCCTGCGGTCCATCTTGGACTCGAGCCATTGCCCCGCTGTGACGGCGAATGTGGGAACTTGCCTGCGGTCGAGATACTCGCCGCGCGTGACCTTTATGGATGTCTGGGCAAGATGCTTCTCAGCCTCCTTCTTGGTCGGAAAATAAAGCCGCTTGCGTGGCCCCCTGGTTCCGAGAGGCCGGTAGTCAAGCCGCCACGCGCATTCGCAATTCTCGCCCTTACATCCGTTCTCATGGAACCGCTTGATTGAAGCCATGGCGCCCTCACCTCTTCCCAGTTCGCGACTTTTCTTCGGCGGCGATTTTCTGGAGCAGTCTGGAGGCCGGTTCGGAGATCGCCATTTCGCCGCGCTCCCAGCGAGCCACGGTGTTCGAGGTTACTCCCACGGCCTCGGCCATGGCCATCTGAGTCCAGCCCAGTTTTCCCCTGAGCGCACGAATTTCCACAGCAGTCATACTATACGTAGCGTATAGTACGACCGAACGGAAGTCAAGCGGCTTGGTTGGCGCGTTCTGTGAGGTAGCGTTCGACTTCTTCAATCCGGAAGCGAACGTAGTGGCCGAGTTTGAGCGATGGAAGGTTGCCGAGGCGAGCCTGTTCTCTAACCCACGATTCCGGGACGCCGAAGAGCTTGGCGAGTTCGGGCGCAGCCAACAGTGCACTCGTGTTGCTGAAGCTTCGAGCCGCGATACGCTGGCTCAGCATCAGGGAGAGCAGCGCGCCTTCGAGCGTCTTGAGCGCGGCGACGCGCGACGCGACCTGGGTCAAGAGTTCTGGAACGGATTCGAGAACCAGACCTTTTGCGCGCGATGGATCGGAGACAAGCTCGTCGATCATTGCGGACGACATGGGTGTCCGCGGCGTGACTGGGTGCGGCGTTTGGTATGACATGGAAGACCCCCGGCATCGAAAGATCCCCGCAACCCCACACTCATCCGAGGACTCATTGAGCAACGGCGATGCCGTTTCTCGATCCGCCCTCAACGGTGACGAACCAGAGGCGACGCGGTTCTGGACGCGCGCTCGGGCAGAGAAATTTGGCGATCATTTGGCGGAAGAGCAAGTGTGCCTGTGCGCTTTCTGCACACTTGGCGAAAAGCGCCCGAGAAGCTTAGCTGATTCGTCGATTTTATCGATGCGGTGTGCAAAATCGGCACACTGCGGCCAGGAGGATTCTCACACGAGCGCCCGTCGTTGGTCGAGGGGGCGAGTCACCTCCTCGTTCGCTCTCGCCAACGCGCAATCGCTCTTCTCGGTTCGGCGTTTGAGATAAGACGAACGCGGCAGAGCCACGCGAGAACGTCTTTTCCCAAGATCGTTAAGGTTTTGTTAACAGCCGGACAGAAACAAGAACCGATCTGTTGACAGGTTATCCACAGCCCTACTATGTGTACGCCTCGGGAGGAGGCAGGGTTTGATTTTTTACTCGCGAGCGAAAATTGGTTGGTCAGTCGCTAGCGATACGCCGGGCCATACGCCTGATCGAAGAAGCCGCTCCCACGAGCGTGCCGGTAATCATTACTGGCGAGAGCGGTACGGGGAAGGAGTTGGCCGCACGTGCAATCCACGACAAATCGCCGCGCCGTAGCCGGCCCTTCGTCCCCATCAATTGCGCGGCCGTTCCTGAGACCCTGATCGAAAGCGAACTGTTTGGCCACGAGCGCGGCGCCTTCACGGGCGCGGATCGCCGACGCGAAGGCTGTTTCGAACGCGCGAACGGCGGAACCCTTCTGCTCGACGAGATCACAGAGATGCGGCCGGAGATGCAGGCCAAACTGCTTCGCGTTCTCGAAGATAAGAAGATTTCGCGGCTTGGAGGCTCCGGGGAGGTTTCGGTCGATGTGCGGATTCTGGCCGCCTCCAATCGTCCGCTTGAGCGCGCTATCCGCGAGGGTCGGCTACGCGAAGATTTGTACTACCGGCTGTGCGTGTTTCCGATTGAACTCCCCCCGCTGCGGGATCGGCTCGATGATGTGCCGTTACTGGCCGAAGAGTTCATCCGCATATTCAACCGGGAGCATAGCAAGGCGGTTCAGGGGATTGCTCAGGATTGCCTGGACGCCCTTATTGCCCATCACTGGCCGGGCAACGTTCGTGAGTTGCGCAACGCGATCGAGCGCGCCGTCATCGTGTCCAGGTCGCCGATGCTGTCGGTTGGTGACTTGTCGAAAGCTGTCGCCTCTCAATCGGGGCCGGAACTCGGCTTCATGGTTCGACTTGGCTCCACGTTGGCGGAAGTCGAGAACGAGTTGATTTCCCGAACGATATCGTTTGCCGGCGGGAACAAGTCGCGGGCCGCACAAATCCTCGGCGTCGGGCGGCGCACTCTATATAAACAACCCGAGCGCTACGGCGTGCACGAGACGAATGGTCATTCCAACGGCCGCACGCACCGCAACGGCCGAAACGGGCTAGCGTGACGGCGGCATCACGCCGCACGTCGTGCTGGCGCGTCTGCGAGATTGAAGCTTAAGCCGTCACTGCTCGGTGGCTGAATCTTCTCGGCGTCGTGTTC
>JBAQGU010000150.1:0-3405 GCA_049287975.1 Roseiarcus sp. | reverse complement strand
GCGTGCTGCTGCGCGGCGAGCGGGCGCGACGCGCGTTCTGGACGCGGCTGCGCTTCGATCGTCCGGCGCCGAGTTGCACGGGTCTGGCGTTCACGGCGATTCTGCTGGCGGCGGTCTTTGTCGCGGGGGCCTGCCGCGGCGGCCTGTATGGAGTTTTTGTCGCCGAGCACGGGGGAATCGGCGATTTCGTGGCGCGTGGGTTCGGCTTCGCCATACGCTCGGTGAAGATTTCCGGATTCACTGATCTACGCGAGTCGGATGTGCTGTCGCTGGCCGGAATCACGCCCAAGGAGTCCATGCCTTTCTTCGACGTCGCGGCGGCACGCGCCAATCTCGAGGCGGCGCCGCTCGTCAAGCAGGCGAGTGTCCGCAAGCTCTACCCCGGTCAGATCGTCATCGACATCGTCGAGCGAACTCCCGCGGCGGTCTGGCAAAGGAGCGGCCAAGTCAGCGCCATCGCCGCCGACGGCGCCGTGATCGACGAGCTTCGCGATACTCGGTCGCTGGATCTGCCCTTTGTGGTGGGCGAAGGCGCGAACGAGCGGCTCGGGGAGTTTCTTTCCCTGCTCGACGCCGCGCAGGAGCTGCGCCCCAAGATCTACGCTGGCGTCTTGGTCGGCGGTCGCCGATGGAACCTCAAGATGAAGTCCGGCCTCGACGTGAAATTGCCGGAGACCGATCCGCTCTCGGCCTTGATGACGCTGGTCGCTCTGCAGCGCCAATCTCGCATCCTGGAGCGCGATCTCCTGTGGCTCGATCTTCGCACCGAGGGCCGGGTCTTCGCGCGGCTTTCCGCCGACGCCGCGGCTGCGCGCGCCGAGGCCCGCGGCAAGAAGGGCGCCGCGCCATGATGTTCAAGCCGTTGACGCCGCGCTTGCGCCAGATGCCGGCCCACAAGAGCGCCGTGCTTTCCGTCCTCGACGTCGGCGCGTCGAAAATCGTTTGCCTGATCGCTCGACTGACGCCGCTGGAGCGCTCGGACTCGTCGAGCGGGCGGACGCATCGTTGCAAGGTGCTGGGCGTCGGCCACCAGCGCTCGCGCGGGGTCAAGGCGGGCGCGATCGTCGATCTGGACGCCGCCGAGAACGCGATTCGGCTGGCGGTCGACGCCGCCGAGCGAATGTCCGGCGTCGAGATCGAGAGCGTCATCGTCAATTTGTCCGGCGGCCGTCTGTCCTCGCGGCTGTTCGCCGCCAAGATCGCCACCCAAGGCAAGGCGGTCGGCGAATATGAGGTGCATCGCGTTCTCGAGGCCGCCTCGGCCGCGAGCGCGTGCGAGGGACGCGCCGTCCTTCATGCCGTGCCCACCGGATATCGGCTCGACGCCCAACGCGGCATCCACGATCCCAAGGGGATGGTCGGCGCCGAACTCGAAGCCGAACTCATGCTGGCGTCGTGCGACGCTGCCGCGGCGCGCAACCTCATGCTGGCGATCGAACGCTGCCACGTGCGGGTCGCGGCGGTGGTAGCCTCGCCCTACGCCTCCGGCCTCTCGGCGCTCATCGACGACGAGGCTGAACTCGGCTCGGCGCTCGTCGAGCTGGGGGGCGGATCGACCACGGTCGGCGTCTTCGCCGGCGACCGGCTGGTTCATCTGGACGCAGTGGCGGTCGGCGGCAATCACATCACCATGGACGTCGCACGGGGCCTCTCCGTGAGCCTCGCCGACGCCGAACGGCTGAAGACGCTCCACGGCGCGTGCATCGCGTCGTCGTCCGACGATCGGGAAAGCATTACGGTGCATCGCACCGGAGACGACATGGATCATCCCAGTCACATCCCGAGGTCGGAACTCGTGCGTATCGTTCGCCCGCGCGTCGAGGAGATCCTCGAGCTCGTGCGCGACCGCCTCGCGACGGCGGGGCACGCCTCGCACGCGGGACGGCGGCTGGTGTTGACCGGAGGCGCCAGCCAACTGACCGGGCTGCCCGAACTCTCGCGGGCGATCATTTCGAAACAGACACGGATCGGTCGCCCGCTCGGCGTCGACGGCTTGCCGGAATCGGCCAAGAGCCCGGCTTTTGCGACCGCGGTCGGATTGTTGGTCTATCCGCAGGTCGCGGGCCTGGAGCATTTCGAGCCGGGGCGGTCGGCGGCTCGGCGCGGCGCGGTCGACGAGGGCTATGTCGCGCGCGTGGGGCGTTGGTTGAAGCAGAGTTTTTGACGGTAGGGCGTCGGCGCGCCGGACGCGGCGCGCGCCGACCGAACTGATTTGGGGTCAACCGGCGCCGGCGGGCGTCCGAGAAAATGAGGCTAGCTATGTCGATCAATATCAAGGCTCCCGAACTGCGGGAGTTGAAGCCGCGGATCATGGTGTGCGGAGTGGGCGGCGCCGGCGGCAACGCCGTCAACAACATGATCGTCTCCGGCCTCGTAGGGGTCGACTTCATCGTCGCCAACACCGACGCGCAAGCGTTGAGCTCGTCGCGCGCCGAGCGGATCATCCAGATGGGACTGCAGGTCACCGAGGGCCTCGGCGCCGGCTCGAAACCCGAAGTCGGCCGGGCGGCGGCCGAGGAAGCGATCGAGGAGATTCGCGACCATCTGGCGGGCGCGCATATGGTTTTCGTGACCGCCGGCATGGGCGGGGGCACCGGCACCGGCGCTGCGCCCGTGATCGCCCGGGTCGCCCGCGAGATGGGAATTCTGACGGTCGGCGTCGTCACCAAGCCGTTCCATTTCGAGGGCGGCCGGCGCATGCGGTTGGCTGAGTCGGGGATCGCCGAGCTGCACAAGTCGGTCGACACGCTGATCATAATTCCCAACCAGAACCTCTTCCGCGTCGCCAACGAGAAGACGACCTTCGCCGACGCTTTCGCGATGGCCGACCAGGTGCTCTACTCCGGCGTCGCCTGCATCACCGACCTCATGGTCAAGGAAGGTCTGATCAATCTCGACTTCGCCGACGTTCGCTCGATCATGAGCGAAATGGGCAAGGCGATGATGGGCACGGGCGAGGCGACGGGCGATCGTCGCGCGGTCCAGGCCGCCGAGGCCGCGATCGCCAACCCGCTGCTCGACGAGGTCTCGATGAAGGGCGCGCGCGGCCTCTTGATCTCGATCACCGGCGGCAACGATCTCACACTCTACGAAGTGGATGAAGCCGCGAGCCGCATCCGCCAGGAAGTGGACGAGGAAGCCAACATCATTCTGGGCGCGACCTTCGATTCATCGCTCGACGGCGTCGTTCGCGTGTCGGTTGTCGCGACCGGCATCGATCAGGCGCAGATCGAAAGAGCTGAACTCGTCGCCTCCGCGCCACGAATCGAGGCTCCGACTTACACCCGCGCGCCCGCGCCGCGCCCGATGCCGACGCCGATCACGGCCGTCGCCGCGGGCGAACCGCAAGCGTCCGTCGCCGCCTCGGCCTTCGTCCAAGAGGCCGCCGCGAGCGAGGTCGAGGTC
>JBAQGU010000149.1:0-5752 GCA_049287975.1 Roseiarcus sp. | reverse complement strand
GCTTTGGCGTGGCGCTCGGGGTCGGCAAGGCCGTCGGTTGCGGCGTCTTCTCCAGCGGGACCGGCGTCGCGGTGGTGGCAGGGGCAGGTGTCGCAGGCGTCTTTTGTATCTTCGCTCCTAGCGGAGTCTGCACGACGTGAACGCCGGGGGGCAGTGGCGGGGGAGCGGCGGGGGAGATTCGCAGCGGCGGCGCGCCGCGTTCCGCATGACCGTCGCGCCGGCCCGCGTCGTGATAGGCGCGCGCGGTCAACAATAACGGAATCGCCACCGCGAGGGCCGGCAACACGCCGCTCATCGTCGGCGGCGGAGGTGGGGGCAGATCGCGCCAATCGTCGTCGTCCGCCTCGAAGCGGTTCCGGAAACGCGGCGGGGGCGGGCCGTAATCCGGACCGCTGAAGAAATAAGCGGGACGATCGGCATAGACGAGTTCGTCGCTCGGGGGCGGCGGCAAGTCGCTGTAATTCTCAGGTGCGAAATCCGCGGGCGGCTCGGCTCGCGCCGCCAGACGGTGAAGTCGTTCGTAGGCCTCCGCCGCGTGCGGCCCGCGCGGATAGTGCTTGAGATAGGTCCAGTAGGCGTGGGGCGAGTTCTGCTCGAGAGAGCGTCGCCAGAACAGCGCTTCGCGGCGGCCGGCGAGGATCGCGCGCACGCGACGCGCCTGGGCCGAATCGGGATAGGCCGCCAGAAACTCTTGATATCCCGACAGCGTGTCCCGCTGCACTGCCGCCGAGTATGCCTCGTCCCTCGAGAAACTCTTGATCGGACGGCTGGCCAGTTCCGCGAGCGCCGCTGGAGCGGCCGGCGGCGGCGCGTCCGCAGCGCGTTCAAAGACGAAATAGGGCGCCCCGAGCTTCGAGGCGCTCCATGGTAGTTGGGCGCCGCCGCTCGCCTGGTTCACGGCGAGGCGGGTCTGCGCGAAAATGTCTTCGATCGCGACGCCCCCCTGACGCATCGTTCCCGCGAGCGTTTTTGCATAAATGCCATAAGGGCCAGCCTCGTCGGCGGCGATCGATCCTGGCGATGCGTTGAATGCGACGAGTTCGCCGGTCTCCGGCTCGACCAGAGCGAGTCCGCCCGCGAGCGGCAAGCCGACCCGGGCGTAGGGGTTCGCGCGCGCGCCGTCGAGCACGACAATCCGCGCAACACCCGGCGCCGACGCCAGCGCGTGCGTGAAATCCGTCAGCCTGACCGCCTCGATCGCAACATCGGCGCCGTGGGCGATCTGGGCGTCGACCGGCACGAAGAAGTTGTCGCCCTCATATTGGACGGCGCGGCCCGCCAGGTACACGAATGCCTGCATGTTGGGACCCGCGGCGTCGGCTCGGGTAAGGAAATCGCCCAGGGCGGTTCGGATCGACTTTTCGTCCAGGTCGCGAGCGCCGACGACATCGAAGCCGGCCGCCTGCAACACCTGCGCGACGAGCCCGGCATCGTTCGCGGACGTCGCCAAGGTCTTGTCGGGATAGCTCTCTTCGCCGATGACCAGCGCGATGCGCGGGTTTTGGGTCGACGGTCCCCCTGGCGCACGGGCGTTTTGCGCGGTTGCCAAGACCGATACGGTCAGCAGCGCGCCCGCCGCCAGGATCGAACCCCAAAGAGGCAGGTTTTTCAAGAAAGGTCCCCCGAATCGCCGGGCGACCCGACTGGTAGTCGCATGATCAGAGATTGCGACCGAACGACGGCTAAAGCTCGCTGTGGGTTGAATTTTATCTGCTATTTTTTAGTCATTACTTAACTTTATCTTAATCTTGTTGCGCCGCTCAGGCAAGCGCGCTCGGGCGCGCAGCGAGCGTCTCGCGCCAGCGCCGCAAGTTTACCAAATTCTCGGGAATCGTTATCCGCGCGGGCTTGATGAAATCGAGCGCGACCAACCCCAGGATGTCGGCGATGCTGAATCGATCGCCGGCGACGAACGGGCGCTCCCGCAACGCTTCGTCGACAACCGTCATCGCGCGCAGCGCCCGGCCTCGGTTCAATTCGGCCCATTCGGCGATCTGATGCGGCTCGAGGACCTTGGCGGCTGGATGGGTGTGCCGATAGGCCTGGGCGATGGGAAAGAAAAGCTGCAGCTCGAGCCGCCGGTGCCACATCTCGACCCGCGCGCGTTCGAGCGCGCCGACGCCGAACAGCGGCGGCTCCGGACGGAGCTCCTCGAAATAACGACAAATCGCCGCCGATTCGGAGATGACCTCGCCGTCGCCGAGCTCTAGCACCGGCACGGTCTGGAACGGATTGAGAACGGAGAACGCGGTCGTCTTCTGGTCCAGACGGGCCAGATCCATGTCGACCATCGGCACGGACATTCCCTTTTCCGCCAAGAAGATGCGCACGCGCCGCGCGTTGGGCGCGAGTTTGGAATCGTAAAGCTTCATAGTTACCGCGCCTGCGCCCACAGCGTCGAAAATGAGCCGAAATTCCCTGAAATTCAAGGCTTCCCATCAGCCGCCCGTTAAGGATTGTTCGCCATTGTTCGGCCAGGAGTAACTCTGTTGCGTTTGTCGAGCGATCATGAGTGAAGTCACCGCGCAAATGATCGAACAGGGTCGCGGAGGCGATCCGGGCGCGGCTTCGCGCCGCCGCAAGATGAACATGAAGCTGCGGCACGCGCGCCAGACCCTCACGACCGCGGACGGCGACCACTCCGGTCCCTACGACAGCCTGGTGCGGCTGTTCGCGAAGAGCGCGAAGCTCGCCACTCCCGCTTTCGCGGTGCTCGCCCTTGCTGGGGCGTTCGCGGCGCATTACTGGTTTGCGGTGGACCGGGCGTTGCCCTGGGACGCGCTCGCCGCGACCGCGGTCGCGATGCGTTTTTCGCTGGGGTGGGCGTATCTGCGCCGGTCCGATGCCGAGAAAATCGCCGGTCGGTGGCGCTTCTACTTCGTCGCCGCGGAGGCTTTTTCCGGCATGGTCTGGGCGGCGCTGTTTTTCCCCCTGCTGCAATCGCGCGATCCGGGGGCGCGGGGCTTCGCCTTCGTTGCGATCATGTTGGTCGCTTGCATCGCCGCGATGGCGGATTCCGCGATTCCGGCCGCGGTTGGCGCCGCGTTGCTGCCGATGATGGTTGCGGTGATCTTCGTCTTCGGGGCGGCGTCGCCGCAATTGGCCGCGGCGCTTTCGCTGCTGTCCGCGGCCATTCTGCTCTGCATGGTCGTTCTGACCAACGTTCTGCATCGAACCGCGTTCGCGGGTTTGTCCTTTCAGGAGGAGAAGGAAGCGTTGATCGCCGAGCTCGAACAGGCAAAACTGAATTCGGACGAGGCGCGGCGGCGCGCCGAGGGCGCCAATCTGGCGAAGTCGCGTTTCCTGGCGACGATGAGCCATGAACTTCGCACGCCGCTGAACGCCGTTCTGGGCTTCTCCGAAGTGATGAAGGCCGAACTCTTCGGCGCGCACGCTATTCCCGCCTACAAGGAATATTCGTCGGACATTCATTCGAGCGGGCAGCATCTCTTGATGCTGATCAACGAGATCCTCGATCTGTCGCGCGTCGAAGCTGGCCGCTACGACCTGAAGGAAGAAGCGGTCTCGCTCCCCGGCGTGGTCGAGGAGTGCCGCCATCTGTTGGCGCTACGCGCGAAGAACCGCGCGATCGCCGTGACCGAATTGCTGGACGACCAGTTGCCGCGCATCTGGGCCGACGAGCGCGCGGTGCGGCAGGTGACGCTGAATCTGCTCAGCAACGCGATCAAATTCACGCCAGCGGGCGGCGAAATCGTGATCAAGGTCGGCTGGACCGCCAGCGGCGGCCAATATCTGTCGATCCGGGACACCGGTCCCGGCATTCCCGAGCACGAGATCCCGATCGTGCTGTCCTCTTTCGGACGGGGATCCATGGCGCAAAAGAACGCCGACGAAGGCAGCGGGCTCGGTCTGCCGATCGTGCGCGGTCTCGTGGAATTGCACGGAGGCGAATTCAAGCTGATGTCCAAGGTTCGCGAAGGCACGGAAGTGATCGTCATCTTCCCCCCCGAACGTGTGATGAACGCGTTGCCGCAGATCGATCCCGATGCCCCGACCGAGCACGAACTCGCCAACAAGGCGGCGGAGCGCGCGCGCCGCCGCGGCAGTAGGGCGGCCGCCTGACAGGGGCGACTCGCTGACGCCCTTGGTCCGGCGCTCGCCGTCATTGCGAGCAAAGCGAAGCAATCCAGACGTTGGCTGCGCATCTCCGGCTCAGGCGACACGCAGAAACAAGTGAGCCAATTCCCTGTCCGTCATTGCGAGCGAAGCGAAGCAATCCAGGGGCCGCAGTACGACCGTCTGGATTTGCCGGCGCCGCGCATGTTGTGGCCCCTGGATTGCTTCGTCGCAAGGGCTCCTCGCAATGACGGATGGGTTGCCGCTGACCCGATCGATTCGGTAGTTATTGGGCGCCGCCTTGGTCCAAGTTGCTTCGCTGTCGCTCGCAATGACGGCCGAAGCGCTTCGAGCTTCGCCTCACCTCGACGACGCCAACGGAACATAGGCGAGCTCGGGATAGCCGAACGCCTTCGGGCCGACGACCTTCAGCGCCTCGGGCGTCTTCATCAGATCATGCGCGGGAATGCCTATGACGGCGAGTTGCTGGCCGTAGCGCAGCACTTCCGTCGTGATCGGCTCGCCCGTCTCGATTTCCAGATTCATGATGAGATCGGGCACGATCACTTTGGCGACTCCATCGATCCACAAGACGAGGTTCTCGTTCTGGATCGCAATCCGCGCCTCCGCGCCCACGTGCTCGCCGACGCCGGTCAGCCGCGCCTCGCCCATCGCAAACCCGCCCTTCAATTCACGGCGCACGTCCGCGACCTTGCCGGTGAAGAAGAGGGTCGCGCCGGTCTTCGCCAGCAGCCGCTCGACGACGTTGTGGCGCTTGGCGCGGGCGTCCATGATGGTTCGCCCGATCTCCAACGCCTGCGTCAACGTGCCGGGAACGGCGACCCGCTTGACATAGGCGCCCTTCATCGGCGCGGTGGCGAAGCCGGCGGCCGCTCCCATGTCGACCGCGACATGCCGGGCGAAGCGCTCGAGCCAGTACATGTCGATCACCTTCTTGAACACGACGACATTGCCCTTGTCGTCGGCGATCGCGCCTGGAGACGGGTCCAGCCCGTAGATGAAGAAGGTCGACATCTGCAGTTCCGGAAACGCTCTTCCCATGCCGTCGCCGTCGACGACGGGCAGGCCGGCATAGGCCGCGGTCAGGATCGGCTCGATCGAGTTCGAGCCGCCCATCTCCTCCGAGATCAGCGCGGAGACGCGGAAGCCGATAGCCTCCTCGACGCCGCGCAAGGCGCGAAGACATTCCTGGCCCTGCTTGATCTTCTCGACGCTGACGACCGGCGCGCCGATGCCGCCGACCGAGCCGATCCAGTCATCGTCCCCGATCGCCTCCAGCGGCAGGATTTCCACCGAGGCGCCCTTGCGCAGCAGTTCGCGGGCTCTCAGCATGCCGACATAGGGATTGCCGCCGCCGCCGGTCCCCAGCAGCGCGGCGCCGAGCGAGAGCGGCAGCAGATCGCTCTCCTTCAAGATGAAGCCTCTAGCCGACATGCAGCTCCCCCACGACCTTGACGCGCACCCGCGTCGCATTGCCCGGCAGATAGGCGAGCGGCACGTCCTCGACTTCGACGACTTCGATCGTTCCCGCGCGCGCGCCGGCGGCGACCGCGACGGCGGTTGCTTTCTGCCGCGCGTCCTCGATCGCGTCCGCCCTGCTGAGGGAGGCGAGCGAATAGACCCGATCGATCTCGCCGGAGACCTGTGCGATCGC
>JBAQGU010000148.1:0-3435 GCA_049287975.1 Roseiarcus sp. | reverse complement strand
CCCTGACTGCGCCCCTGCCGCCTGCGCGCGCGGTCTCGCGGGCTTCGACCCGACCCTCCGGACAGAGCGTGGCCACCGAAACCTCTGTCGCGCCGCGCAGTCCGGCGAATTCCACTCGCCCGGCTTCGGCGGAGCGCCCACGTAAGGACGCGACCGGCCACGGCGCCTCGTTGACGAACCCCTATGGGGAATTGATTCTCGACGCTTTCAACGCCGAACGCCCCGCGACGGGCGCCGGCGCGGCCAGCCCGGCCGATGGGCTGCGCGGTCCAGTTCCGTGACCACGGCTCTGCGGGCGGGCGGTCAATTCCGTCCGGCGAGCCGAAAGCGCGCAGAAGATTGCTGCGGCCGCGGACCTGATGCGCATATTTCGAGCATGCTCGGTTCCCGACAGTCGGCTCCTTGGCGGCTCGCCTTAGATCAAATTCTACAATCTCCTGCCGCCCATAATTCCCTGGTGGCAGGGAAAAATGCAGGGAATCTAGCCGAATCAGGCGTTTTTCGCGAAAAGCTGTCTCTAAAACACCTGCGAATTCAGCTAGTTGCTAAATTCATACGCGGCCGAGCAGGGAAGGGAATTTTTTCGGGCGAGCAGGGAATTAATTCCGCCTTTTCGACCGGAGCAGGGAATTTGGCGCGAAATCGAGATCCGCTCTGGTGGATAAGATTATAATCAACTAATATGTAAAGCTGAATTGGACCCGTTTGCCCTATGCCGCGAGGCGCTGCCGTGAATGGAGGCGCCGGACAGAGACGAGTCATTCTCGCGAACGCGAGGCCGGTGTTGGAGGCCGCAGGTCGAGGGGGGCGGGCCGCGGCATTTGAGCGACGGGTTTCGTTGGCGCGGCAAACATCAGCTTTGGCCGATCCGGACAATGAATTCGCTCACTCGATCGGTCGGTCGAAAGCAAAAGAGCCAGCTTTGCAGCTGGCTCCGTGACTCTCTCGATTTTCCCTATGTCACGCCGCGGCGCTGACACCTCCCAGCCTCTCGCCGCTCGGACGCGCAATCCGATCGAGCGCCCAGTCGCCAGGTCCGGCCGCTGAGATGTAGAGGAACGCGAAACAATACAGCACCGCGGCCTCGCCGTAATTCGTGGCGGGGAACCAGCCCATGGGAAAGTGCACCATGAAGTAGGCGAAGGCCATGAATCCGGACAGAACGAACGCGACAGGGCGCGTGAACAGGCCGAGCACGATCAGCACGCCTCCGACCAGTTCCAACGCGCCGGTGAACAGAAACAAGCCGTGAGGCATCTTGTCGAGGCCGGGAAGGAAGGGAAAGCCCAACAGCTTGCCCGTGCCATGCTCCATGAAGGTGAGTCCGACTGCGATGCGGAACACCGATTGAACCTTTGCAGCCCAAGATCCGGGTATGATGGCGAAATCCAAAGTCAGTCTCCATTCGGTTTGGCAGGGATCCGCGCCGACCCTGGTCGACGCGGTTTCAGGGTTCAGAGGATCTGGGCAACGTGATCGAACTCGAAACGCGGGCTGCGGGGGAACAGCTTGCTCGAATCGCCGTAGCCGATGTTGATCAGCACGTTCGACTTGAAGCGCCCGTCGGGGAAGAACTCCGCGTCGACCTTGGTTCGGTCGAAACCTGTCATCGGACCCGTATCGAGTCCCACCGCCCTCAACGCGATGATGAGATAGGCGACCTGCAACGTTCCGTTCTGAAACGCGCTGCGGGCGGCGAGCTCCGCATTTCCCGAGAACCAGGGCTTTGCGTCCGCGTGCGGGAACAGAAACGGCAGATGCTCGTAGAACTGCTCGTCATAGGCCGTGATCGCGACGACGGGCGCCGCCTTGGTCTTTTCGAGGTTGCCGGCCGAAAGCGCCGGGAGCAGGCGCGCCTTGGCGGTCTCGGAGCGCAAGAACAGGATGCGCAGCGGCGATTGATTGGCGCTCGTCGGACCCATCTTGGCGATGTCGAACGCCTTGCGCAGAAGCTCGTCCGGCACGTGCCGGTCGATAAAGCCGTTGTGCGTGCGCGCCTCGGTGAAGAGCTGCGCGAGCGCCGCCCCCTCGATCGCCTTGGGATCGGGAATGTGAATTGTCATGCGAATTTCCCCAGAACATGTTGCGGTGCACCCAAAATGGGGCTTATCATCCATCATTGCAATTGGTAAAATTCTGTTGGATTCTATCTCTGGAGCTGATGGATGATCGATCCGCTGACACTCGACCAGATGCGTGTGCTCGTCGCAGTCGCGGAAACCGGAAGTTTTTCGGCGGCCGCGCGACGGCTGAGGCGGGTTCAATCGGCGATCAGCCAAGCCGTTCAGGCGATGGAGACGACGCTCGGCGTGCCGCTGTTCGACCGCTCGACCAGGACGCCGACCCTGACCGACGCGGGGGCTGCGATCGTGGGCGACGCGCGCGCGATCATCGCGAGCGCGACGGCGCTGCGGGCGCGCGCGCAGAGCATTGCCGAGGACCTCGAGGCCGAATTGACGCTGGCGGTCGACGCGACGTTCCCGATGCCGCTACTGATGAAGAGCCTCGAGGCGCTACGCGGCGCCTTCCCCCAGTTGCCCGCGACCGTTTTTACCGAGGCGCTGGGAGGCGCTGAGGAAACCCTGCGCAGCGGCGCGGCCCGCATGGGGATCTACCCGCTGCGCGATCGCCCGACCCCAGACATTTCGGCCGAATTCCTCACGCAGGTCGCGCTCGTGCCGGTCGTCGCCGCGAGCCATCCGTTGGCCCTGGCGCCGGAGCCGATCCGCCGCGAAACGTTGGAGCCCTATGTGCAACTCGTGCTGACAGGCCGAACGGCGTTCGCGCAGAACCTTCGCGGCGGCATCATCAGCCACCATGTCTGGCGCTTCGCGGATCTGGCCACCCGGCTGGAATTCCTCTTGGCGGGCTTCGGCTGGTGCAACATGCCCTGGCACATGATCGAAGCTCTTGTCGCGGCCGGTCGGCTCAAACGCCTCGTCATCGCCGAAGAGCAGCCCATAGCATTTCGGCTTTATGTCGTTTCGGAACGCGGCCGCGAGTTCGGGCGCGCCGGAAGATGGCTCGTGGCCGACCTGCGCGAACGGCTGAAAACCTGCCCGACTGCCCTACTTTCAGCAGAAAACCACAACCCTTCCCCCCTTGCGGGGGAACGCATCATTGCGAAGCAATGACGGATGAGGGGGACCGAGCGGAGCTCGGTGGGTCCGCGGTGCTCCGCTCACTTTCGAAATTGCCACAGGGCGGCAGAGCGCGAAGCGATTGCGCCACGTGTCGTACGTTCGGAGCCATCTCGCTCCGCTCGATCCCCCTCATCCGGCCCTTCGGGCCACCTTCCCCCGAGAGGGGGGCAGGGCTATCGCATATGAGTAAAGAGATCATACCGGAATTCTTTGCTCCACGCCGCTAGGTTCATTTTTCGCGTGATCGACATGTCAGCTGGATGCGTTCGCAAGATATCTAGCCCCATTCTCC
>JBAQGU010000147.1:0-1554 GCA_049287975.1 Roseiarcus sp. | reverse complement strand
CGTGCCGATGTCGTCTAGGCGCGTGAGTCGTTCAAAATGGGGGGATGACTCAGAAACGTCAGTGTCATGCCCGCGAAAGCGGGCATCCAGACTTGGCCGCGCGTGCCGGGGCTCTGGATTCCCGCTTACGCGGGAATGACACAACGTTGAAGAACCTCATTTTGAACGACGCGCCCGACTAGGTCTGCTCGAGGGTGGAACGAAGCGCGGGTTGGGCGTCAGTGGGGGGCGGCGAACAACTGCCGATACCGCTTGACCGCGTTCGCCATCCAAAACCAGCCGAGCACTGAGGGAAGGAAGAAACTCAACGCGAGAACCTGCATGAAAGTTCGGTCCGCGGCGAGATCGATCGTCGAGTCCCTTGGCAGGGCAGCGTAGAGCCCCAGGGTGGGGGGAGCCGACTGCGCGCTCGGATTGTCGGGGAGTGGAACCACGTCTTCGGCGCGAATCCAGCGGTCGGTTTCTGCGTCGCCTGACAGGCCGCAGGCGCCACCGAGAGCTTCGGCATGGCTTCCCGCCATCGCTTCGGGCGACGGTTCGCCTGCATCCGCCCGGTCGGCGCTGGGCATCTTGATGACGATCTTCTTTCTGCTCATGCCGCCTGTCTCCCCTTCGCGCCGCAGGCCAGCTTGGCGAGCGCCCGGAATTCCCGCGCCGCTTCGCCCTGTGGGGCGACTTCGACCACCGCGAGCCCCTTGGCCGCACTTTCTGCGTAGAGGATGCGTTGGCTGAGATGCACCTCCAGCACCGGAATGTCTTCAAACCGCGCCAGCGCCACCGCTGCGTCGCGGCCAATCGCTGAGCGCGCGATCTTGCGGTTGATCAGGAAGGCCGCCTCGAGGGCCGCGTTGATTTGCCGGGCTTCGCGGATGAGGCGTACAGTTTCCGACGATGCCCAGATGTCGTAGGGCGACGGCTGCACCGGAATCAGCACGAGGTTGCTGGCGAGGATGGCCGAGCGAGCGAGATCGTTGACGCGCGGCGCGCCGTCGATGACGATGAAGTGATAATTGGCCGCTAGATTCGGAAGTTCTCGGTGCAAAGTCGGCTTCGCCATCCCAACGACCGGGAACAGGGGGTCGGCTTCGCGAGCGCTCGACCATGCCAACGCGCTACCCTGAGGATCTGCATCGACCACCAGAACGCGCGATCCGGATGTGGCGATCGCGGCGGCGAGATTGAGCGCGACGGTCGTTTTGCCAACACCGCCCTTCTGGCTGAGCACGCCAATAATCATCGGATCGGGCTCTCCGCTCGAGCGCGTTGCTATTGCAGCGTTGTCACGGCGCGCTGATTCGAGCAAGCGCCAGGGCGAATTACGCTGACATGATCTTTCTCCTGTCTGTAGCTCGCGGACCCGGGGGCCGGGCTGGTCGGGTAGTCCCTTTATGAGAATGTCTGGCTATCCCCCCAACCCTCCCCCACAAGGGCAGGGCTATCGCATATGAGTAAAGAGATCATACCGGAATTCTTTGCTCCACGCCGCTAGGTTCATTTTTCGCGTGATCGACATGTCAGCTGGATGCGTTCGCAAGATATCTAGCCCCATTCTCC
>JBAQGU010000146.1:0-5089 GCA_049287975.1 Roseiarcus sp. | reverse complement strand
CATCAAAAGCTTCGACCACTCTCGAAAGACCCGTCACGCGACGATTTGCGCTACGACCTCCTCCCTTTTGGGAGGATTTGCCGCAGCTTCGGTGGTCACTTCGTGAGCGACATTCGCGCGTTTCGCTCCCCTGGCTCCCAGCCTCGCGACGTGCGCTCACGAGTGCCGCAGACTTAACACTACACGCCGAACGGAACGCCGATCTACGATCGTCACCACCAAAAGTGTTACAATAAATGCGTCCCGCTCCAAGACCCCGGAGCGGGACTTTCCATTTGCCAGCCGCCCCGGCTTACCGCGACAGGTCGCGACAGAGCGCGGCATGCCCCGACAGCCAGCGACGGCGTGATAATATTTGATTGAGAGAACATGCTGTCGCACCCTGTCGCAGCCCGACACATAGCGCGACATAGCGCACGTTTACAAACGCGAGGCTTGGCGTTCTCCCTTCCAACTATGGAAACGTCAACGACACGAAGGCACCGTCCGCGCTCGCAGCCGACGCCGATCGGCCGACAAACATTGATCACCGACAACGACATATTTGGCATCTTCGAACCCTTGAGCCGGCACGCACAACTGACCACAAAACAAATCGTCGCGTTCGATTCTCGCTATGCAAGCACCGTGCGCAATCGCCTCACCGACCTCTATCATATAGAGGGCGAGTGGCTGGTTCGTTTGAGCGAGACCCTCAAACTCGCTAACTCACTCACCATCGACGAGATGTATCGCCTCGGAGAAGACGCCGAGGACTTGCTCAAAGTGCGCGGGATCATCCCCTCGGAAAAATGGGTGCGAACCTCGCGCGTCGGCGGCAACAGCACCGCCCCCTCGCGCATCTTCCGCCTCGCGCACGATCACATGGCGTCTCATATCGCACTTGATATCGAGATCGGCATGCGGGCGGGAAAGCAGCGCCGCTTCCGGAATCACGTCGAGATCATCAAAGACGCTCCCGAGCGCACCCAATCATTTCCGAAGCCGCTGCGCGTCCTCGTGCCGCCAATCCCGGGCGCGCCTAAATGGATCGAGCCCGATGCACTTATCGGCATTGACGATCGGTACTTCGCGATCGAAGCCGACACCGGCTCAGAGAGCATTGAAGGCGTCATCAAACCGAAAATCCGGGCCTATCGCGAAATCGTCGCAGCGGGGATGATCGACGATCACTTCGGCATCGACAATCTCCGCGTGCTCTTCGTCACGACGAATGAGAAGCGGATGCGCAACATGATCGCTGCCGTCGCCTCTATCGCGCGCGAAGGGGGCGCAGCACGATGTTCGGATTTGCCTGCCGTCCCGACCTCGGAGGGCTCGCGGGCGCACCCGCGCCAGACGGACGGCTCTACACGCAACCGTGGGCGCGAGCCGGAAGAGACCATATGCGGCTCGATTTGGCGAACTAGTGACGGCCTATTTCGGATGTGTTGATAACCCCCGATCGCCACGTGGCCCTCTCATACAATTCGATCAGGCAACAGAGAGGAGCGCATCATGCCTCATGCGATCGACTTCACGGAATTGAAACAGCGCGTAACGATCGAGCGAGCCGCCGACATGCTCGGCATCAAGACGACCAGGAGCGGGGCGCAACGTCGCGGCACCTGTCCCATCTGCAAAGCAGGCGGCGATCGAGCGTTCGTCATCACGCCAGCCAAGGGTCTGTATTATTGCTTCGGCACCTGTAGCAAAGGAGGCGACGCGATCACGATGACTGCGAACGTTCGCAACTGTTCGCTTCGCGAGGCGGCGGAGTTTCTGGATGGTAAGAGCGGGACGAGCGCGGCACCGGCGAAGGGCGACAGTTCCCGATACGATTCCCCCCAGCCCAAGACAGAGAGCGGGCTCAGGCCGCTTGACTACCTTCAGGTCGCGCATGAGGCCGTGCAGGGCCTTCGCGTGTCATCGGAGACGGCCGCACACTTCGGGGCGGGCTTCGCTCCCAAGGGCATCATGCGCGGACGGTTCGCCATTCCCGTTCATGACCCGGCCGGCACCTTGCTCGCCTACTGCGGACGCGCCGTGAAGGACGAGAGCCCGCTCTTGCTCTTCCCCAACGGCTTCGATCCTCGCATCGCGATCTTCAATGCGAACCGGATCATCGAGGGCGATCTGTTCCTTGTCCGCGATCCGCTTCAGGTGCTCACCGCGCACGAGAGCGGCATCGAGAACGTCGTCGCCTTTCTCACCGAGAATGTGACGGCGCTACAGCTTGAGCAACTCGCCGCGCTCATGGACGAACGTAAGTGCGAACATTTGGAGATGTTTTGAGCCCGCGAAAGCGGGCTCATCTTTTGTATTTCTGAATGACTGCAATGGGGGGGAGAGCGGACGTTCATGATTGCGCACGATCGCCCCCAACAGGCGTCGTGAAGCAATTCTGTCGGTCGGCGACGCTCACCCCTCCCCGATCATCGGCCGTCCCAAGCTCGATTTGCCGCACCGCGAGCCAGCCAACATTCGATTCATGCATTTTTTGTACCCCGGATCATCCGACCGAGGGTGTTTCTTCAAGAGGCCTTTTTCAACGACTCAGAAAGCAACTGCTCGATTTCGTCCGCGGCGTTTTTCGCGCCGTCGATGCCGGCCAATTGCCCGGAGGTCGCGCTCGCGGCCTCGCGAAAGGATGGGCTTGCTAGGACTTCCCGGACGGCTGCGCGCATCATCTCCGCCGTAGCATTGCCAGGCAGCGAGCGGGCCACGCCCCAGGCTTGCGCAGCGGCGGCGTTGACGGGCTGGTCAGACGCGAATCCGGGAATGACGACCATTGGTAGTCCGTGGGTCAATGCGCGCATGAAGGTGCCGTGCCCGCCATGCGTCATCACCAGGGCGGCGCGGCGCATCAGATCGTCGTGATCGGCGGTCGCGAAGACGACGACGTTTTGCGCGGGCTTCAGCGCGCTCGGATCGACGCTGTCGCCGACGGTGACGACGCCGTGAACCGGCAGCGTGGCGAGCGCGTCGATCGCGTTTTGAAATTTTTCGACCGAGCCTTGCTCAGGCATGGTGCTGAAACTCACGAGCACGAGCGGCGTCGGATCGTCGCCCGGCCAGGGCAACGCCACGCGCGCCCCATGCCGCTCGCGCTCAAGGGAGGGTCCGACGTGGCGAAGCTTGTGCGCCTCGCCCAGTTGGCCGGGCGCGTCGTCGAGCGACTTCAGCGTCGTCACGATCATCTTGTCCTGCGCCATCCAGAGGCTTTCCAGATCGGCCGGAATCGGATCGAACCCGGCTTCCGCGCGCAGGTCCGCGAACATTCGAAAGACCTTTCGCCACATCTCAAGCCCGCGCCACACGCAGGTATGGCAGACCGCGACCGTCGGCCCCTCGAAACGAGCCGCTTCCAAAAGCGCGACCGGAAACATTTGGTCCACGACCACGAGATCGGGGTTCTCCGAGGAGAGCAAGGCTCGGATTTGCTCGGCGACGGCCGGCGAAGTCAAATAGCTCGCCGCCCTGGGAAGCCACCTGTCGGGATAGGCCGCGGCCTGCTCGTAGGCGCGAGTCAATTCTATCGCGCGGAAGCCAGCGCGCTCGACCCGCGCGACCATTTCGGGCCTTCCCGCGAACGAGACACGATGCCCACGTTCAGTGAGGACGCGCGCCACGCCGAGGCTCGGCGGCAGGTTGCCGCCGCCCGACCAGTTCAACCACAACACGTTAGCCATGTTCATCCTCCCTCGTCAAAGCGACGATCATACGGCGGGCGACGGCTTGGGCCGCGCCCCGGTCGAGCCCAAAATCGCGCCGCAACAGCTTCCAAGCGTAAACGTCGAAGGCGACGATGGCGCGGCTATCGACCCGGCCAAGCTGACCGCTGGCGTGGCGCTCGCGCTTCTCGGACCGCCCGGCTATTCCGGCAAGCCCACGAGGCGCGCGCCTTCGACATATTTGCCCGCGAGCGTCGGCACCATGCCGAACTTTAAGAAAGTTTGGATCCGAAAGCCCGGGTCGAGATCGAGCCCTCGTCGGGCAATGTATCTCGCTTCCTCCACCCGTCCCGCCAACGCCAGCGCCACGGCCTGAGAGATATAAAGGGGGCCGTAGCCGAGAACGGATTGCGCCGCTCGGGCGTAAAATTCGGCCCCTTCGACATAGCGGGCCTCATGAATCGCCGCCGCGCCGAGCGACGTATAGGCCAAATAAGCCATGGGATCGAACGGGCTCAACCGCAACGCGCGATTGGCGTGGGTGATCGCGCCGGGGGCGTCGCCTGCCAGAGCGTGGATTTGCGCGCCCATGAAATGCGCCATAGCGGATGAGGGATTGAGTGACAATGCGCGTCCAATGACGTTGAGAGCAACCGGATGATCCTTTCTGAGTTGGCTGATCACCACCGCGGCGAAAGCGAGCGCGGTCGAGTCGTCGGCGCCGCCGGCAATCGCCGCATCTGCATGCCGAAGGCCCGCAATTTTGTCGTCCTCGTCAAACCCGCCTTGCATGAAACGGATTTCATGGCAACGCGCGACGAGCGCGTGAGCGACCGCGTAGTTCGGATCAATCTTCAGCGCCTTCTCTAGCAATGCCGCTCCCATCCGGACTTCCTCCGGCCGCAACAGAGTCACATGAGGGAGCGCTTGCAGATACAGGTCGTAAGCGTCGAGGTTTTCGGGACGCTTTCGTCGGGAACGTTCGATCTCCGACCGCTGAAGGCTTGGCTCGACGACACCGACCACCTTTTCGGTGATTTGGTCCTGTAGGTCGAATACGTCCTCGATCGCGCCGTCATACCTATCGGCCCAAAGATGCGCTCCGGTTTCGGCTTCGATCAACTGTGCGGTGATGCGTAGGCGGTTTCCCGCCTTGCGCACGCCGCCCTCCAGCACGTAGCGAACGCCGAGTTCCCGCCCGACCTGCCTGATATCGACGGCTTTGCCTTTGTAGGCGAAACTCGAATTGCGGGCGATGACGAACAGCCATTTGATGCGCGATAGCCCGGTGACGATGTCCTCGACCATTCCGTCGACGAAATATTCCTGCTTTGGGTCGTCGCTCATGTTCTGGAACGGAAGCACCGCGATCGAGGGTCGATCAGGCAGCGCAAGGCAGGCCGGTAGCTGTGCCGGCGTTGGGTGCTCGATTGGTC
>JBAQGU010000145.1:0-7202 GCA_049287975.1 Roseiarcus sp. | reverse complement strand
GCTACGAGGCGCGCCGCTTCGGCGTGCGATCCGCCATGCCGTCGGCCACGGCGATGCGCAAGTGCAGGGAAATCGTGTTCGTCCCGCCCCGGTTCGAAGTCTATCGCGCCGTCTCGCAACAGATTCGGGCGATTTTCGCCGACTACACGCCGCTGGTCGAACCCCTTTCTCTCGACGAAGCCTATCTCGACGCCACCGCCAACTCGAGAGGCATCCCAACGGCTTGGGCGACCGCCAAGGAGATCATGGGGCGAATTTTCGAAGAAACCGGGCTTACGGCGTCAGCCGGGGTCTCCTACTGCAAATTCCTCGCCAAGCTCGCCTCCGAACATCGCAAGCCCAACGGGCGATTCGCGATCACGCCCGACCGGGGAGAAGCCTTCGTGATGATGCTGCCGGTGGCGAAGTTTCACGGCGTGGGACCGGTCACGGCGCCGCAGATGCACAGCCTGGGCATCGAGACGGGCGCCGACCTGCGGCGCCGAACAGTCGCCTTCCTGCAGCAGTATTTCGGCAAGTCCGGCGGCTGGTATTTCGAGATCGCCCGAGGCCGTGAACGGATATTCCGGCGCGGGCGCAACCCGACGGTGGACCCCCGACAACATGAAGAGCCTTCGCATTCGCGATCCAGACGTAGCGCTCAAACTGCTCGAGACCCGCCTTGGCCGGATGCACGTCCGGCGGCGGCTGGACATCGAGCGCGACCACGAAGCGAAGGCCTCAGGTCAGGGGCTCACTTTACACATAGAGCAGATGATGATCGAAGCCATACTGCGCGCGACCGGCGCCTATTGGTGGGGCCATGCAAACGCCCGAAAGGTGCAACTGAGGCGCAACGACGTCCGCCTTCCGCGCCTGCCAAAAGCTTTCGACGGGTTCACAATCCTGCATCTGAGCGACCTTCACGCGGACATGAGCGCCCCCGCCATGGACCGCGTCGCCCAACTCGCCCTTGGATTGGAGTATGATCTCTGCGTACTGACGGGAGATTATAGGGGACGCACCTATGGGGACTACAAACCCTGCCTGGAAGGCGTCGCGCGCGTGCGGGAGGCGCTGCATGCCGATATCTATGCGGTGCTTGGAAATCACGATCCCATCGGCATGGTTCCCGGTCTGGAAGCACTCGGCATTCGCGTGCTGCTCAACGAAAGCGTAGCAGTCGAGCGCGGCGCGGCCTCGATTTACCTTTCCGGGGTGGACGACGCGCATTTCTACCACACCGACGATATCGAGAAAGCAGCGGCGCACATTCCGGAAGCCAGCGTCAAGATATTGCTCTCGCATACCCCCGAAATTTATCGACAGGCCGCGCACGCCGGTTTCGACCTCATGTTGAGCGGACATACGCATGGCGGGCAGATTTGCCTGCCCGGCGGCGTTCCTATCCTTCTGGGAGCCGATCTGCCGCGCGCCCTCGCCGCTGGCGCGTGGCGACGCGCTGGCATGGCGGGCTACACGTCAGTGGGAGCGGGGTCTTGTCTCGTTCCGGTGCGCTTCAACAATCGTCCGGAAATCACGCTGCACCGGCTCTTGCTCAGCGGCTTCTAGAGCGGAAGGGCTACTTCCGCGCCTGGCTCCGCCGACGAGGCCCGCGGCTGTTGGGCGCGCCCCAGAAAACTCTCGGCCTGCTCGGCCGACTGCGCCACCGCCGAGCTTTCGGTCAAGGGGTTAAGTAAAGTGTCACCGTAACCCCTCCAGAGCCGAAGCCAGCCGCGAGAATTGACACCCTCAGCGCCCGTTGCTAATCCCCTGCTCATGGGGAAGCGATCTCCCCACGAGGCGACATGCCGAAGAATCGCGTCCCGCTCGAATGTGAGGACGCGCTGTGCCGTCGATCAACACCATCTCCGTTGAACAATTGACGCGCCTGGTTGGCACGCCGAAATGTCCCGCGCTGATCGATGTCCGCCCTGACGACGATTTCGCGGCTGACGCGAGACTGCTGCCGGCCGCGATCCGGCGCTCCCACGCCGACGTCCGGCGATGGGCTCAAGAATTCCATGAACGATCCGTCATCGTCATCGGCCCGCGCGGCGAAAGTCTCGGGCACGGCGTCGCGGCCTGGTTACGCCACGGCGGCGTATCGGCCGAAACGCTCGAAGGCGGCTTCGATGCATGGAAGCGAGCCGAGCTTCCGCTCGTCATCCAAGCGAAGCTGCCGAAGAGAGACGAGCAAGGCCGCACCGTCTGGGTCACGCGCGAGCGGCCGAAGGTCGACCGGATCGCCTGTCCCTGGCTGATCCGGCGCTTCGTCGATCCGGCTGCCGCGTTTCTGTTCGTCAAGCCCTCCGAAGTGGCCGCGGTAGCCGAAACTTTTCAGGCGACGCCTTTTGACATCGAAGGGGTGCATTGGAGTCATCGCGGGGACAAGTGCACCTTCGACGTGATGATCGAAGAACTCGGCCTCATCACAAAACCGCTCTCACAGCTCGCGACGATCGTGCGTGGGGCCGATACCGCCCGCCTCGATCTCGCGCTCGAAGCGGCTGGTCTTCTCGCCGCCTCGCTCGGCCTGTCGCGCATGTACGACAATGACCTTGCGCAGCTCGACGCGGGGATGACCCTCTATGACGCCTTCTATCGTTGGTGCCGGGACGCGACGGCCGAGACACATACCTCGCACTCCAGGCGCGGAACTCGATAAGTCATTTTTGTGTCTGTGGAGCAGGGTGAATGTCCAGAAAGTCCGCCATCGGCCTATTCGCAGCCGTCGTCATCCTGGCAATCACCGGCTTGCTGTTTCGCTATGCGTTACCCGGCCTTTCCAGCGCGCGGCCGACACCGCCAACGGTCGAGATTGCTGTCGCAACGTGGTTGCTCTTGCACAGCGTGCCGGCGGCGGACGCAGGGCGGGTCAATCCCCTGTCACCCACCGAGGCCGGCCTTGCTGCCGGTGCGGCGCTGTTTCAGCAAAATTGCGCGGTCTGCCACGGTTTCGACGGCGGGGGCCGAACCACGATCGGCACGAACGTCTATCCGCGTGCGCCCGCTCTTCGGCAGGCGCTGCCTGCCCTTACGGATGGCCAGATCTTCAGCTTCGTCCATGACGGGATTCGCAATACGGCGATGCCCGCCTGGCATCTGCCGGATAACGACATCTGGCAAATCGTGCTCTTCTTGCGCCACCTGCCGCCGACCGCGGCGCGAGAGGCCGAACAGACCGTCAGTGTCGCCGGATCACATTATGTCGGCTCAGCCGCCTGCCAGTCCTGCCACACGGAGATTTTCGCCCGCTGGCGAAAGACGCGCATGGCCAATGTCGTGCGCGATCCCCGCGAACACCCCGAGGCGTTCATCCCGGATTTCTCGAAGCCCGATCCGCTCCTCACATTCACCAAGGAAGACGTCGCTTTCGTCTATGGCAGTCGTTGGAAGCAGCGTTATTTCACCAAGCGTGGCGACGACTATTTTCCTCTGCCGGCGCAGTGGGACATCACTAATCATCGCTGGCTCAAATATCACGTGCCGCTGACCGGCGACTGGTGGGCGCCGCTCTATCCGGACGACAACATGCGGCGTCCGACCGGCCCGCTCTGCGACGGATGCCACTCGGTGGACTATGATATCACTACGAAAACCGTTACCGAGTGGAATGTCGGCTGCGAAAGCTGCCATGGCGCGGGCAGCGAGCATGCCGCGCACCCGCTGCGAACCAACATCATCAATCCTGCGCGGCTCGGCTATGTCGCCGCGAACGACACCTGCATCCGCTGCCATTCACAAGGCCGGCCCCTCACCAACCCGATCGACGGCAAAAACTACGACTGGCCTGTCGGCTTCCACATGGGGTTGAATCTGTCCGATTTCTGGGCGCTGGAAACCTATAAGCCCGGCGAAACGAGCTTCACGCAATTTCCCGACGGCACGTCGCACAAGAACCGGATGCAGGGCAACGATTTCGTCCAGAGCCTCATGTACACGCGCGGCGTCACCTGCTTTTCATGCCACGATCCGCATGGGAACGACAACGTCTCGATGCTGCGCGCGGGCGGAAACTCTCTCTGTCTGACTTGCCACGGCCCGAACGCCCAAACTGGGCCGTTCGCGGCGAGCATCGAGGCGCATACACATCACAAACCCGACAGCGCGGGAAGCCTGTGCGTCTCCTGCCACATGCCCGCGATCGAAGAGACCCTCGGCACGGTCAAGGTGCATGCCCACACCTTTCGATTTATCACGCCCACGGAAACCCAGACGCTCGAGATTCCCAACGCATGCAATCTCTGCCATGCCGACAAAACTCCTGCGTGGGCCTCGGACATCCTGAAGAGTTGGAAGGATCGCTCGCCTTGGCGGATGGGCAATAACTAGCGGTATTGGTTGGGCGGGTCCGTGTCGATCGTCAGCACTGCGCCGCCTAAAATCGCTGTTCCAAACATCTGATTTCTGCACGCAGAGAAGAGGGTGGGGCACGCACCCCTACCGATCGCCGGATTCACTTTCATAGGGTAGGGGGCTATGGTAATCTGCGGGATGGCGCATACGATCCGAGAAAAACAGAAGCTGTTGGCGCGCGTGCGCCGTATCCGGGGCCAGGTCGAAGCGATCGAGCGGGCGCTTGATGACGAGGCGGGCTGCGCACAGGTGATGCACCTGATCGCTGGCGCTCGCGGAGCGATGACCGGGCTCATGGCCGAAGTGGTCGACGACCATGTGCGAATGCACCTTGTCGATACCGAACTTTATCCGAAGGCATTGAACGCCGAAGCGACCGAGCAACTGCTCGAAATCGTTCGCACTTATCTGAAGTGAGGTTTGCGATGAGCGACAGCGCCGCCTACCCGACTTTCCATAGCCATGTGTTCCTTGGCGAAGGGCATGAAAAGAGCGAACGCAAGACCTGGCTGGTGATCTGGCTCTGCACCGCCATGATGATTGCGGAGATCGTCGGCGGCCTTATGTTTGGCTCGATCGCCCTCGTGGCCGACGGGCTCCACATGAGCACCCACGCAGGGGCTCTTTTGCTTGCGGCGCTCGCCTACACCTACGCCCGCCGATACGCCAACGACGCGCGCTTCACTTTTGGGACCGGCAAGCTTGGCGACCTCGCCGGGTTCACCAGCGCGATCATCCTCGCAATGATCGCGCTGCTGATCGGCTATGAGGCCGTCAGCCGCCTGTTCGCGCCCGTGCCGATTCACTTCACCGAAGCCATCCCGGTCGCCTGCCTCGGTCTTGCTGTAAATATCGCGAGCGCGTGGCTGCTTGGGGGCGGCGACCATCACGGCCACGGTCACGGGCATAGCCACGGGCAGGGTCATGCCGATGCCCACGAACCGCACCACGAAGGCCGCCTGATCGTAGGAAGAGACGGCGAAGCCGTTCTCGACGTGTACGAGGATGGGGTCCCGCCGCGGTTCCGGCTCGAGGCCCAAACCGGGCCGAAACTTTCGGCCGCGACTGTGTCCGTTGAAACCGTGCGACCGGACGGAGCGCGGCAACTCTTTGCGTTCGTCGATCGCGGCGACTTTCTGGAATCCATCGATGAAATTCCGGAGCCGCACGCCTTCAACGCCAACGTCAGAATCAACGGGCGAACCTACCCCGTCGTTTTTGATGAACATCAAAACGCACACGGCGCGGCGGCTCGCGACAACAACATGCGCGCTGCCACTATTCACGTCGTCGCCGACGCCGCCGTATCGGTGCTGGTCATCGTCGGCCTGATCCTGGCCCGCATTTTTGGTTGGCTCTGGATGGACCCGCTCGCGGGCATCCTCGGCGCGTGCGCCGTCGCCAGTTGGTCTTACGGGCTGACCCGCGATACGGGAGCGATCCTGCTCGACATGAACCCTGACCGCCACATGGCCGACAATGTGCGCCAAGCGATCGAGTGCGAAGCGGATAAGATCGGCGACCTTCATCTGTGGCGGTTGGGGCCGGGACATCTCGGCGCGATCGTGTCTGTAGTCACGCCAACGCGACGGGATGAAAGCTTCTACCGCGCCAAGCTCGCGCGGTTTGAGTCGCTGTCGCACGTGACTATTGAGATCAGGCGAGCCGCCTAGCCTCTGGCGTGGGTTCGATGGCGGATCGCAATACCGCGAAGGCAAGCAGACGATGATCATCAACTGGGCTCACGTAGCGCCGACGGTCGTAGCGGCATTTCTCGCCTCGCTTGTCGAGTTCGTGGAAGCCCTGACGGTTGTGCTGGCGGTCGGCGCGGTGCGCGGCTGGCGCGGCGCTCTGGGCGGCACAAGCATCGCCCTCCTGCTTCTGGCGCTGCTCGTGGCGATGCTGGGACCGGCGATCGTCCGCATCCCGCAAGAAATCGTCCAGCTTGGCCTGGGCAGCCTCTTGCTGCTGTTCGGTATGCGATGGTTGCGGAAGGCAATACTGCGCGTGACCGGCGTCCTACCTTTGCACGACGAGGAAGAAGCATACGCGAAGGAGAGCGCCGCATTGCGGGCTTTGGGGAGCTTTAGCCAGGGATGGGACCGGGTGGCAGTGGCAACCTCGTTCAAGATCACAATGGTGGAAGGCATAGAGGTCGTCTTCATCGTTATCGCCATGGGAGGCATCAGGCGGGGGCTGTTGCTCCCCGCAAGCCTGGGCGCTCTTGCCGCGCTCATTCTTGTCATCATGCTCGGGGCGGCGCTGCACAAGCCCGTCGCCATGATCCCCGAGAACATGCTCAAATTCATGGTCGGCGTGCTGTTGTGTTCGTTCGGCACGTTCTGGGTGGGCGAAGGCATGGGGATTGCGTGGCCCGGTCAGGATCTCGCGCTCGCCGCACTCATTGCTGGGTACTTGGCCGCGGCTCTCGCAGTGGCGCGGCTCTGCCGGAAACGCGCCTCGCCCGGAGAGACGCCATTCACCAGCCAAAGGAGACGAGCATGAGCTGGATCAAATCCATCTGGTCGGAACTGATTGGCCTGTTTATCGATGATGGGAGCTTCGCGATCGCGATATTCCTTTGGCTCTGTGGTTGCTGGCTGGTGCTTCCGCACCTTGACGCGCCCTCGGTGCTTCCTCCCGCGATCCTGTTCGGCGGACTGGTTGTCATCCTCGCGGAAAGTGCGCTGCGGCTTGCGCGGGCGGCTTCGTCGAAAAATCAATGAGGCCGTTGGCGGCGATTGCGAACGAGAGGCTGCTCCGATTCCGAATGCTGATTTCGAGGCCGGACGACGATGTTCGTCTCGCTATTCCAGATACGGCGTCAGCACATCTTCGATCCATTTCATGAATGCGCGGACTCG
>JBAQGU010000144.1:0-14469 GCA_049287975.1 Roseiarcus sp. | reverse complement strand
GTCGACGCCCCGCGCTCGGAAAAGCCCCGTCAACGCGGCGCGCGCCTGCATCCGCGTGGTATTTGGACCGATGCCGAGCGGTTCGATCAGGCCAGCATCCCGTGACAGTGCTTGTATTTCTTGCCTGAGCCGCACGGGCAGGCCTCGTTGCGTCCGATCTTGCCCCAGGTCTTCGGGTCTTTGGGATCGCGTTCAGCGACATCGGCAAACAACGGCGCGGCCACCAGGCTGACTTCGGCGGACGAAAACCCGCCGCCTCCGATCGGTTCGGAAATGTCGCCGAAACCCGCCTCGTTCAGGCCGGTGTGCGGGTCGAGATGCTGGAATTGCATCGGCGGTGGCGCCGGGTCCGGCTGTTGAAACCGCACTTCGATGCGCGTCATCTGCGCGATCACGGCTTCGTGCCATTGCGCGATCAGCTGCCGGAACAGATCGAAAGCCTCGGACTTGTATTCGTTCAGGGGATCGCGCTGCGCCATGCCGCGCCAACCGATGACCTGCCGCAAGTGGTCGAGCGTGACGAGGTGGTCGCGCCAGAGTTGGTCGAGCGTCTGCAGGATCACCTGTTTTTCGACGTAGCGCATCGCCTCGGTCGAATTGCGCGCGACGCGCTGGTCGTAGGCTTCGTCGGCCGCCTTTTGCAGGCGCTCGCCCATTTCCTCGTCGGCGATGCCTTCTTCCTTCGCCCAGGCTTCGACGGGAACGTCGAGGTTGAGCTTGGCTGTGACCTCCGCTTTGAGGCCCGCGATGTCCCAGGCCTCGGGATAGGCGTCGTGCGGGATGTGCTTGGCGACGATGTCGTCGATGACGCCCGCCCGCATTTCGGCGATCGTCGGCTCGAGGGACTCCTGCGCCATCATCTTGCGCCGATCCTCGAAGATGACCTTGCGCTGATCGTTCATGACGTTGTCGAACTTGAGAATGTTCTTCCGCATGTCGAAGTTGCGGGCCTCGACCTTCTGCTGCGCCTTCTCCAGCGCCTTGTTGATCCAGGGGTGGACGATCGCCTCGTCGTCCTTCAGGCCGAGGCGCCTCAGCATCGCGTCCATGCGCTCGGAGCCGAAGATGCGCATCAGGTCGTCCTGCAACGACAGGAAGAATTTCGAGCGGCCCGGATCGCCCTGCCGGCCCGAACGGCCGCGCAGCTGGTTGTCGATGCGTCGGCTTTCATGCCGCTCGGTGCCGACGATGTAGAGGCCGCCCGCCTCTATCGCCCTGCTCTTGAGATCGGCGACCTCGGCGCGGATTTCCGCCTCCTTGCGCTCGCGCTCCTCCAGCGGGGCGGCTGGATCGACCTCCTGGCGAACCCGCATCTCGACGTTGCCGCCGAGCTGAATGTCCGTGCCGCGGCCGGCCATGTTGGTGGCGATCGTGATCGCGCCGGGAACGCCCGCCTCGGCGACGATGAAGGCCTCCTGCTCGTGATGCCGGGCGTTGAGGATGGCGAAGGTGCGCGACGGCTTGCCGGCGCGGGCGGCCGCATAGAGCGGCTTCAGCGCGTCGGGCGCGGTAAAGTCGATCTTCTTGTAGCCGTTCTGCTCGAGGAAGGCGCCCAGTTGCTCCGACTTTTCGATCGAGGTGGTGCCGACCAGCATCGGCTGCAGCTTGACGCTGGCGTCGTCGATCTCGCGCACCACCGCCTTCAGCTTCTCGGCGCCGCTGCGATAGACCTCGTCGTCCTCGTCCTTTCGCGCCACCGGACGGTGGGTCGGAATTTCGACGACGGTGAGCTTGTAGATCTCGGCGAATTCGTCGGCCTCGGTCGCGGCCGTGCCGGTCATGCCGGCGAGCTTCTTGTAGAGACGGAAATAATTCTGGAAGGTGATGGAGGCGAGGGTGACGTTTTCCGGCTGGACCGTCACGCCCTCCTTGGCTTCCAAGGCCTGATGCAGCCCTTCGGAATAGCGTCGCCCCGGCATCATGCGGCCGGTGAATTCGTCGACGATCACCACCTCGTTGTTGCGGACGATATATTCCTTGTCCTTCTGGAACAGCTTATGCGCGCGCAGCGCCTGATTCACGTGGTGTACCAGCGTCGCGTTGGCCGCCTCGTAAAGCGAGCCTTCCTTCATGATGCCGGCCGCGCGCAGCAGCGCCTCGGCGTGCTCGTTGCCGGCTTCGGTCAGGTTCACGGTGCGCTGCTTTTCGTCGATGTCGTAATCCTCGCGGAACAGCTGCGGAATCAACGCGTTCACGCTGACATAGAGGCCCGAGCGATCCTCCGACGGACCGGAAATGATCAGCGGCGTGCGCGCCTCGTCGACCAGGATGGAATCGACCTCGTCGACGATGGCGAATTCGTGCCCGCGCTGGACCATCTGCGACATGTCGTATTTCATGTTGTCGCGCAGGTAGTCGAAGCCGAATTCGTTGTTGGTGCCATAGGTGATGTCGGCGGCGTAGGATTGCCGCCGCTGGTCGTCGTCCAATCCATGCACGATCACGCCGACGCTCATGCCGAGAAAGCCGTAAATCTGTCCCATCCACTCGGAGTCGCGGCTGGCGAGATAATCGTTGACCGTCACGACGTGGACGCCTTTGCCGGCAAGCGCATTCAGATAGACTGCCAGGGTGGCGACCAGGGTCTTGCCTTCGCCGGTGCGCATCTCCGCGATGGCGCCCTCGTGCAAGACCATGCCGCCGATCAGCTGCACATCGAAATGCCGCTGCTTCAGCGTGCGCTTGGCTGCCTCGCGCACCGCGGCGAACGCGGGAGCAAGCAGTTCGTCGAGGCTCTTGCCGGCGGCGATTTCGGCGCGGAAGGTCACGGTCTTGGCGCGCAACTGCTCGTCGCTCAGGGCCGCGAACTCGGCCTCGAGCGCGTTGATCGCGGCTACTTTAGGCCGATAGCCCTTGAGCCGGCGGTCGTTCGACGAGCCGAATATTTTCTTGAGTAGCGAGCCGTACATTTCCGACCTTTCAGATGCCGCACTCGGTGTTGCCGAGACCCAAGCCCGTTTGCGCGGTCGGCCGTCGGCTACTCCGCTCGAGCGCTCACGCATCCCTAGGCGAAAATCGCGCGGCGCGAAAGACGAGGGCGCGAAATTTGGCGCGGCCGCGCCCCTCTCGCGCTCCTGCCAGTGCGCCGCTGAGATAGGCAGGGCGATGCCCGATGTCAATAAATCCGTCTGTACGGCGCCGCACAGAGATTCCGTCGACCGCGAACTTTTTCGCAACATTAACCAAGTTAATAAGAATCGGATATTGCAGATTCTAAAATTCGTTCCTACACTTCAAGGTAAGGTTAATGTCTGCCGCCGTGCGGGGCCTCACCGCACGCGACGCGTGTGTATGGGGTCGCACATGGGTGCGTTGCTTGCGTATTTCCTCTCGAAGCTGATTCGAGTGGGCCGCCTCGAAGTCGAGTGCGCGGACGGAACCGTCAGAACCTTTGGCAATGGCGCAGGCCCCAGGCTCGGCGTTCGCATCGCGGATCGGGCAGCCGAGTGGCAGATAATGTTCGATCCGACCCTGGCGTTCGGCGAACTCTACATGGACGGACGGCTCCAGGTCACTCACGGCGATCTCTACGATGTGATTGAGCTGGGCGAACGCAACCTGCTGTTGAGCGGCGGCCCACGGTGGCTGGTCTACTTGGACAAGCTTCGGATAGCGCTGCGTTACTTCCACCAGCGCAATGATCGGCCACGGGCGCGGCGCAATATCTCGAGCCATTACGACCTGGACCACCGGCTCTACGAACTCTTTTTGGACGCCGACCGGCAGTATTCGTGCGCCTATTTCGAGCATCCGGGCCAGAGCCTCGAAGAGGCGCAACTGGCGAAAAAACGCCACATCGCGGCCAAGCTGCTGATCGACGAACGCCATACGGCGCTCGACATCGGCTGCGGGTTCGGAGGGATGGGGCTCTATCTCTCGCAGACCGGCGGCGCGCGCGTGACGGGGGTGACGCTGTCGCACGAGCAGCAAGCCATCGCCACGCAGCGCGCGAGCGACGCGGACCTCGCGGATCGCGTCGATTTCCGATTGCAGGACTATCGCGACGTCGAGGGCCCGTTCGACCGCATCGTCTCGGTCGGCATGTTCGAGCATGTCGGCGCCGCCGGCTACGATGAATATTTCGCCCATGTGCGGCGCCTGCTGAAAGACGACGGCGTGATGTTGTTGCATGCGATCGGTCGTAGCGACGCGCCCGGCTATACCAACCCCTGGATTCAGAAATATATCTTCCCGGGCGGCTACGTCCCCAGCGTTTCGGAGGTGATGGCCGCGATCGAGCGATCGCGGCTGTTCGTGACCGACGTCGAAATTCTTCGGCTGCATTATGCGGAGACGCTGAGGATCTGGCGTGAGCGATTCCTCGCGCATCGCGACGAGGCCAAGGCGATGTACGACGAGCGCTTCTGCCGCATGTGGGAGTTTTATCTGGCGGGTTCGGAGACCTCTTTCCGCGTCGACGGCCACATGGTTTTCCAGTTCCAACTCACCAAGCGCCAGGATGTCGTCCCACTGACCCGCGGATACATCGCCGATCGCGAAGCGCAACTGCGCCGGCGCGAGGGCGCTCTGCCGATCCCTTGGCGCGCGACCGGCTGACCCGCCGAGCGAAGCCACATGTAGCCGCGCTCGCTGAGCGCGGTTCCGTCTGCAAGCGACCCCCCCCCGCGGTCGGCGACTGTCACGACAGCGACCGCGCCGGGACGCAACTCAAAACCTCGACGCTATCTACCCCGGCTCGCTGAGGAAGGCTGTCACCTCACGCACAAACAGGTCGGGCGCAGTGTCCATGGCGATGTGCTGCTGCCCAGGTAGCACCGTGATTCGACTGTTCGGCAACGCGGCGCGTACGGCCTCGATACCCACCTTGAAAAAGCTTGGGCTGTCGCTGCCGAGCAGCAGCAGCGTTGGGGCGCCAACGGCCTTGAAACGCGTCGGCGCGAGTCGGTATTGCTCCTCTGTTCGCAGTTCGCGTGGAAGCGTGTGGGCGGCAGCCAGCCGGGCCGGAAATGCTGGCGACGCTTTGACGAGTTCGAGTTGGCGCGGCGGCATCCTGACCACTTCGCGCATGAAGGTCGTAATAACGCGTTCGCGGTCGCCCGCGTCGAGAAATGCTTGAAGTTGGTCGATTATCGCTTCGGGATAAGTCGGCACGCCCTCGACGGGTATCGGCGGTTCGTACAGGATCACCTTGTGAAGGTGCGACGTCAGCGGAGTCGCTTCGAGCGAGCAGATCGCGCCAAAGGAGTGGCCGAGCAGATGAACCCCATCCCCAATAGAGTCTACTACCGCCGCGACATCCTCAAACTCGCGCTGTATCGCATAGGTGTGCGCATCGCCGCTCGCGCCGCGTCCGCGTCGGTCGACGGCATATACGCTAAAGTGCTTCTCGAGCGCCGGAAGAACGGGTTTCCAGCGCTCGGATGAGGCGCCCGTGCCATGTATCAGCACGAGCGGCGCTCCTTTGCCAGAGCGCTGGTAGGCGATAGGCGTTCCGTCTTTCGATATGACTTTTTCCATGACATAGTCCTCGCTAAGCAGATTATGATTCAAAAGAGCGAAAGTTGTCGTGGGACGTCCGCCTGTTCGATCTCCGGCGCCTGGAACAGGTCGGCGCGGAGCGCCAACGGCGCCTCCCGGTATCCCAGCCGTTGGGCCGCTATCTCGAACCGGCGCCCGATCATCCAGGCATAGGGCCCCGAACCGGCCATGCGGCGGCCCCATTGCGAATCATAGTCCTTGCCGCCGTGCATGGACTGCACCAGCGACAACGTATGTTTCAGTTTGTCGGGAAAATTCACGGCGAGCCATTCGCGGAAGATCTCGCGCAATTCGAGCGGCAGACGCAGCGTGACATAGCCCGCTTCGCGCGCGCCCGCCGCATGCGCCCGACTCAGTATCTTCTCGATCTCCGCGTCGTTGACCGCGGGGATGATCGGCGCGGCCATGACGCCAACCGGAACGCCCGCCTCCGCGAGCCGTTCGATCGCCTCGAGCCGGCGGGCGGGCGTGGGCGCGCGAGGCTCCATCTTTCGCGCGATATCGCGATCGAGCGTCGTGACCGAAACGAACACCTTCACGAGGCCTTGCTCCGCCATCGGCGCCAGCAGATCGAGGTCGCGTAGAACAAGGTTAGATTTCGTTACGATTCCAACGGGATGGCGCGCCCGCGCGAGCACCTCGAGGATCGAGCGCGTCACGCGATATTGACGCTCGATCGGCTGATACGCGTCGGTATTGGCTCCCAGCGCGATCACGCTCGGTCGATATTTCGGCGCCGCCAGCTCCTTCTCGAGCAGGGCCGCCGCGCCATCCTTGACGAACAGCTTGCTCTCGAAGTCGAGCCCTGCGGAGAGACCGAGATAGGCATGGCTCGGCCGGGCGTAGCAGTAAACGCAACCATGTTCGCAGCCGCGGTAAGGGTTGATCGACCGGTCGAACGAAATGTCGGGCGATTCGTTCTTCGTGATGATCGTGCGCGGCCGCTCGAGCGTCACTTCCGTCTTCAACGGGGAAATGGTCTCGTCGCGCTCCCATCCGTCGTCGAAATCCTCTCTCTTGACGATCTCGAAACGGCCGGTCGCGTTCGAGGCCGCGCCGCGGCCGCGCCTGACATCGGAGGGGGCGAGTCGATCGCCGAAGCTCGCGCCGAGTTGGTGAGCGACCGTCAGGCGTTGTTGATGATCGAGGAGCCGTGCTTGGGATGTGGACATGGCGGTTGACCGGAACAAATAGGGAACACATCAAGGCTGATAAAGAGGTTAACGCGCCGCGTCAAGAGGCATGTGCTAATAGAAGCCGCCGACATCCGTTTCGGCGAGACGGGAGCAAAGGGCGATGACGATGCGGCGACGCAAAGTCGGGCGCGGCGGCCCGGAAGTCGGCGAGCTCGGTCTGGGCTGCATGGGCATGTCCGACTTTTACGGCCCTGCCGATCGCGCGGAAAGTCTGGCGACGATCGGCGCGGCGCTGGAGACGGGCGTGACGTTGCTCGACACCGGCGATTTCTACGGCGCGGGCCACAACGAGATGCTGATTGCCGAGACGTTGCGCGGCCGACGCCGCGAGAACGTAGTGCTCAGCGTCAAGTTCGGCGCCCTGCGCGACCCCTCGGGCGGCTGGGTCGGCTACGACGCGCGGCCGAAGGCCGTCAAGAATTTCGTCGCCTATTCGCTGAAACGCCTCGGCACGGACTACATCGATATCTACCGCCCTGCCCGGCTCGATCCCGACGTGCCGATCGAGGAGACGATCGGCGCCATCGCCGACCTCGTCAAATCGGGTTACATAAGACATATTGGGCTTTCCGAGGTGGGCGCGGCGACGATCCGCCGCGCGGCCGCCGTCCATCCCATCAGCGACCTGCAGATCGAATATTCCCTGATCGTACGCATGATCGAGGCTGAGATTCTGCCGACCTGCCGCGAACTCGGCATCGGCGTCACCGCCTATGGCGTGCTCGCGCGCGGGCTGATCTCCGGCCATTGGTCGAAGGCTCGCCAGCAGGCGCCAGACACGCGCAAGAGCGCGCCGCGTTTCGAAGGCCAAAATCTCGAGCACAATCTCGCGCTGGTCGAGGCGCTCAAGGTGTTCGCGCGCGATCGCGGGATGACGGTCGCGGCGATCGCCATCGCCTGGGCGCTCGCCCAAGGCCCCGACATCGTCCCGCTCGTCGGCGCCCGCCGACGCGCCCAATGGGCGGAGTCTTCCGCGGCCTCGCGGCTGACCCTCTCACCCGCGGACATCGTTGCGATCGAGGCCGCGATCCCGAAGGGCTCGGCGAAGGGCGAGCGCTACCCGACCTTCGCGATGGCGCATCTGGACAGCGAGCGCGCATGACTTTGGCCGTCCGCCCGCGTAGTCCGACATCGCGCGCTTCTTTCGCGTCACGCCACCGACGGAGCGGCGCGAGCGGATGTCAATCCGCCCTATTTTCAAACTGAGACACTACCGTTCCTCGACGAATTCCTAGCGCCGGTCGCGCAATCTCCTGATTGGGCGTCACCGCACACGCGGGGGACTTGCGCAAGCCGACCGTGCGCGCCAGACTGTCGCGCATCGGGCATTCGTGGGAATGGTTCTTGTCACCGCAGCTTCCGACCGTCGACCAACCGCGCGGCGAACTCACGGTTCGCCTGATCGCGATGCCGGCCGACACCAACGCCAACGGCGACATTTTCGGCGGCTGGGTGCTCAGTCAGATGGACCAGGCCGGCGGCATCGCGGCGGTGGAGCGAGCGCAGGGGCGCGTGGTGACGATCGCCGTCGAGACGATGAAGTTCATTCGCCCGGTCAAGGTCGGCGACGTCCTGTGCGTCTATACCGAAGTCGATCGGGTCGGCCGCAGCTCGATCAAAATCCATATCGAGGCCTGGGCGCGGCGATTTCGCACGCACGTGAGGGAGAAGGTGACCGACGCCACGTTCACCTTTGTCGCCATCGACGAGATCGGCCGCCCGCGCCCCGTGCCGCCGCTGGCGGCGGAAGGGTAGGAGCGGCGCCGGCGGCTCAGGGCGAGCCGTGGGCGAAAATGTCCGTTTCCTGGAAGCCGGCCAGATCCAGCCGCACGCGATCGGGCAGATAGAGGAAGGCGGCGCGCGCCAGCCCGTCGCGACCCTCGCGCGCGAGCATCGCGTCGAGCTTTTCGCGCAAGGCATGGAGGAAGAGCACGTCGGAGGCGGCATAGGCGAGCTGCGCCTCGCTGAGCGTCTCCGCGCCCCAGTCCGACGATTGCTGCTGCTTGGAAATCTCGACCCCGAGCAATTCGCGCGTGAGGTCCTTGAGTCCGTGCCGGTCGGTATAGGTCCGCGCCAGCTTGGAGGCGATCTTGGTGCAATAGACCGGCGCCGGCATCACGCCGAACGCGTTGCACAGCGTCGCCATGTCGAAACGGCCGAAGTGAAACAGCTTCAGCACGTTCGCGTCCGCGAGCAGCTTCTCGAGCCGCGGCGCGTGCGCTTGTCCGACCCCGATCTGCACGACGTCCGCGCTGCCGTCGCCGCGGGAGAGCTGGACGACGCAGAGCCGATCGCGCTTGACCTCGAGGCCGAGCGTCTCGGTGTCGATCGCGACGATCGGGCCGAGATCGAGCTCGGCGGGCAGGTCCCCCTTATGGAATCGGATCGTCACCGGGGAGGCGCCCGATGCGATGAGTATTTGACTTGCAACCTCGATACCCTCCGTCTTTCAATCCCGAATTTCGTCTCAAATCGACCTCCGCGCGAGTTCCGCCCCGGCGGCCAGCGCCGCCAGCTTGGCGTAGGCGATTCGCGCAGGCATCGGCGCCATGCCGCAATTCGTGCAGGGGTAGAGCCTTTCGGCGGGAACATAGGGCAGAGCCTGGCGAATCGTGTCGGCGACCTCCTCCGGCGTCTCCACGACGTTGGATGCGACGTCGATCGCGCCGACGAGGACGTCCTTTCCCTTCAGAAGCCCGATCAATTCCATCGGCACGTGCGAATTGCGGCATTCGAGCGAGACTTGGTCGATCGCGCTCGCCGCGATGGCGGGAAAGGTCTCCTCATATTGCCGCCAATGGTCCCCGAGCGTCGCCTTCCAGTCGGTGTTGGCCTTGATACCATAGCCGTAGCAGATATGGACCGCGGTCTTGCATTTCAGACCCTGCGCCGCGCGCTCGAGCGCGGAAATCCCCCAATCCTGGACGTCGCGCATGTAGACGTTGAAGGCGGGCTCGTCGAATTGCACGAAATCGACGCCGAGCGCCGCCAGTTCATGCGCCTCCTCGTTCAGCGCCGCGGCGAAAGCGTGCGCGAGGGCGGCGCGGTCGCGGTAGTGCTCGTCGGCGATCGTATCGACGATCGTCATTGGGCCGGGAAGCGTGAATTTCAGTTTGCGCGTGGTGTGCGCGCGCGCCGCCGTCGCCTCGGCGCGATGGACCGAACCCTTGCGGCGGATCGGCCCCGTCACCGTCGGAACCTCGGCCTTGTAGCGATCGGCGCGGATGCCGATCATTTGCTTCCGGGCAAAATCGATCCCGTCGAGGTTCGCGAGGAAACCGTGGACGAAATGGATGCGCGCCTGCTCGCCGTCGCTGACGATGTCGATGCCCGCGTCCTCCTGCAGCTTCACCGCGAGCACGGTCGCGTCGATCTTCCCCGCCGCCAGCTCCGCCCCTTCGAGCTTCCAGGCCGGCCAGAGTTTCTCCGTTTCGGCGAGCCAGAGCGGCTTCGGCAGGCTACCGGCGATGGTGGTCTCGAGCATGGTCGTCCTGACGATCGCGTCGCATTCGGGAAGGGTTAGCACCCTTCCGCCGCGACCGCCATTTCAGGATTCGCGGCGAGGGCGACAGCGTCGAGGCATCATACCGGCGACCCGCGCCGACATCATGGCGACGGCTGCATAGCCACATTTGGGTGATCCAGATCGAAGCGACAGGACTGTGCGATCGCCGCGTCGCGGGACTATGGGCTCTATCGCAATTGGCTCGCAGAATCGTGCAGAAAGTCGGCGTTTAACAAGTGTCCGGTCTGCCGAACTCGCGCTCAATCCCGTGCGCGCGCAACTGGTTGCAAGGGCCTCGGAATGGCCGCACCCCCAGAGTGCACGCGCACTGGCCGGCGTGGACGACGCCCTGGTCAGCGTCCAGTCATTGCGAGACTGCTTCGCCAATTCGCGGATCTGCTCGACACAGACCCGAAGGATCCCGAGTTCAATGCGTTTACGGCGAAACGAATTGCTCGGTCGTACGGCTCGCCAGACTTTCGCGACGACGTCAGCCGCCAACTCAATCGCGCCGTGACGCGATCCAAGCGAGGGCGAAAGCCGAAGGCGGCGAGACCGCACAAACGGAATGACGGGCGTGTCGCCGTAATTGCGAGAGAGCTTCACCGCAATTCTCGTATTTAATCACTGATTCAGTAATTATGTTGCGCGCGGAGGTTTCTGCCTCTGGTGAGCGGGTCGTTCAGCAAACTCGTCGGGAGTCTGCGCCGCGCGAAAATGATAAAGGAACCGTGAAATGCAAACGACCGTTCGGTGGCTACATCTGTCGGATTTCCATGTCGGCATGGACAATTACGGCCAGCGTAAGCTTTTTGAACAGATTTGCGGGCATGTAAAGGAAACAGTTGCAAGCGGAGCTATCCCTGATCTTGTTTTCTTGACGGGCGATCTCGCGAACAGAGGCGCCAATACGGAATACGCCGAGTTTTTCGAGTCGATGTTGGCGCCGCTTCTGGATGCGCTCGGCGGACCGTTATGGGCGGGCAAGATTCTTGCTGTTCCAGGAAATCACGACGTCGAGAGAACACGGCTGTCGTATTTCGAGCGAGACGCGATCTTGGAATCGCATGGGCAGGCTTTCGATCCTACTGAGAACGGCAATTCCGTTCGCGAGCAATTCCATCCCCGATTCAAGAATTACTCGGATTGGGACACAACCCACTCGCCATGTCGCTGGATTGAGGCGCCGCAGGGCACTTATCGAATCGATTGCAACATTCGAGGGCGCGAAGTGTGCGTTGTCGGAATTAACACGGCTTGGCTTTGCAAGGACGACCATGATCGGCACAAACTGACGCCAGGCGTCCATCTCCTCGATGAAGCTCTGGGCCAAGTTAACCCCCTCGAGCTAAAAATAGTACTTGGTCACCACCCAATGGACTGGCTGGAGGACAGTCACGCGCAGAGAATGAGAGTAATTCTCGGAAAACATTCCACGATATACTTGCACGGCCATCTGCATGAAAACGACGTCAGATATGACGACGGCGGCCAGGGCGCCTTTTTGGCGATTCGATGCGGGGCGGCGTTTCAAGGTCGACCCGACGACAAGGTGAAATGGGTCAACGGCCTGCTTTGGGGCGAAGTCGACTTCGAAGATCAGTTGGTAAATCTTCGGCCCATGCAATGGTCTTCGAAAGACCACGAGTGGAAGCTAAGTCAAGACGCGTTCCCCAACAAGTACTTCAGAAACACCCATTGGGCGTTTGCATTGCCCGGCGCCTCGCAGAGCCCCGAGAGCGGGGGGGGAGGGCCGACGACCGTCGCCCCGCCCGCAGTGGGACGGCGCGTAGGGGCCAGTCCGCCGCCGGGCTGGACACTCGTGAACGCACAATTCCTGCAAAAGCTGCAAAATCGCATGCAGGGCGAAACGAATGATCGCATATTGCAGTTTTACGACGGAAGCCAGCCTACTTGGCCGATCGCCCTATCGCCGACGGTGCCGAGGCGGCGCGTGGTGGAACAACTTTTCGAGCGTTTTCGCGACATTCAAGACGCGGTCAAACCCCTCGTGGTCAATATCGTCGGTCCGAGTGGTGAGGGGAAATCCACCGCGTTCCTTCAGACGGTCGCTCGGCTAGTCACTGAAAATGGTTGGGTGGCGCTTTGGAGGCATAGCTACCTGGAGTCTATCGATGCGGCGACGCTCCAGCGTTTCGCTCGGGAGCACCCGAAGGTGCTGGTCGCGGTGGACGAAGCGCATTCGCTCGCTGGCAATTTCGCGAGCATCGTGTCTCGGCTCGGCGGTTTGTCGACGCCACATTTTCTGCTCGCCGCCAATACTCTGGACTGGTCGGCAGAAGTTCGGGAGATGCACAAAATCAATTTGTCCTCGGACTATCAGCAAATCGCCGTGCGCGGGATCAACGAACTCGATGCGCAGCTCATCGTCGAAGCATGGAGCCGGCTCGGCAAGGACGGCATGCGAGAGTTGGTCAATCTAGATACTAAAGCGGCGGCGGACGCGCTGGTGCAAGCCGCACGCAATGAGGAAGCCGACTTGAATGAAGGCGCCCTGTTCGGCGCGATGCTAAAGTTGAGGTTTGGCGATAAACTGAGAGATCGAATTCGATCGATCTTGTACAAGCTCAAGGAATTAAGCGATGCCGGTCCGTATCCACTCGACGCTTACACGGCGATTGCCGCCATGCACGCTGAAGGGCTTCGCTTCCTATCGATGCCTGTTCTGGCCGAATATTTTGGGCAATCGATCCGAGACTTGAACAAAAATATCGTCAGAAAGCTTGCAGATGAAACTATAGTTTCTGGAGGTGGACGCTTTCTAATTTGCCGACACAAGGCGATTGCGACGGTCTCCCTTGAAATATTGCGCGAGACTAACTTGTTCGGGGATGTCGACTCCGTCTACGCCGATCTCGCCGGCGCCGCAATCAGCGCTAGACGAAAGGGTGAATATATTCCGGACTTGGGAAAGTGGAATTATGACCTTCCGGACATGTTCATGCGAACAGACAGAACATTGATAGCGATTACGTCCGCAGAAAGGATGCACTTCGCAGCGCAGAGCGACCTAAAAATGAGAGTAAAACTGTCAAGCCTATATCGTCGTGTGGAAGAATACGAGAAGGCGGTCAATCTGTTCAGAGATCACGACGAACTCCTTTCTAGATCTGCATGGAATGAGTGGTCGTTGGCAGAGAGAGGGATGCACAACCTCTCCCGGTCAGTCATACTCAGTGCGATCAGCTGTTGCGATTTGAGCGACACACCCCCACCTGACCGCGCTGAAGTGATCTCGCACGTAGGAAATCTCAAGCAAGGCCTGTTCGAATTGTACAAGCAGGACGAGAAGCCCGTATATCTGTCCGGTGTTGTGGCGGGCTCCAAAATCGTTGCCGCGTTCCTTGGAAGATCGCAGTCCGGCGGTTCATCCAAGGATGATGCACTGGAAGCGGCTCAAGGAGCGGGGACACCGGAGGTCGCCGACTCGGAGTGCATCGCGACACTGCGCGCGGCTGTGGAACACGTCCTCATGTCCGGCGAATTGGCCTCAATTTCCAAGGGGCGGGTATCGCGCGAGACAGCGTTGAATTTCGAGACGCTCGGCGCGAGATTCGCGAGGCTCATCCCTGCGCCGTCCAGGCCGGACTCCACGGCAGCGGGAATCTCGAAGCGTGCGTAGTCCTTGCGTTTGGACCGCCTACCCCCGGTGACGCTCATGTGGCGACCTTTCGCATCGCCCGCATTGTCGTTCCGTACAGCTTCGCGGTGCTGGCCCCGGAAGGAAGCGTACAAGCTTTCTTCGACACGGTTCTGAAACCCTGCGCGTTTCGCTCCGTAGCTTTCACACCCCGCTCAAAGGGACGGGAAATCACAACGGAGCCGAACATGAACGCCAAGATTACCCTTCGCGCCACGCTGCTCGCGGCCGGTCTCGCCTTCGCCGCGCCATTCGCCGCCGCGCCGGTCTTCGCCGCAATGACCGTCATGGTCGGCGGCGCGCCGATGTATCCCAGCAAGAACATTGTCGAAAATGCCGTCCATTCCAAGGATCATACGACGCTGGTCGCGGCGGTGAAGGCCGCGGGCCTCGTGAATACGCTCGAAGGCGCCGGGCCCTTCACGGTGTTCGCGCCAACCAACGAAGCGTTCGCCGCGCTGCCCAGGGGCACCGTCGCCACGCTGCTGAAGCCCGAGAACAAGGGCCAGCTGACGGCGGTCCTGACCTATCATGTCGTCCCCGGCCGCTATACCGCCGAGGACATCGGGAGCAAGATCGACCAGATGGGCGGCAAGCTCATGCTCAAT
>JBAQGU010000143.1:0-3739 GCA_049287975.1 Roseiarcus sp. | reverse complement strand
CTGGTTGACGACAATGATGAAATATTTCGACGGATCGAGCGCGCGCCCGTTGCCGATGTAGACCTGCTCCATAATCTTGCTCGTCCCAGAATACCACGTTGGGACGAGAATTGCATTGTCCTTGGCCGCGTTCAGCGTGCCGTGGGACGCCACGGCGAGCTCGCAGTCCGGGATGCTGCTGCCCTCTTCTAGTTCGAGGTTGCCGATTCCGATCATTTCATAAGGGCCGTGGCCTTCCTGGCCGTAGTATGGATTGGTGCTCATTGGATGTTTTCTCCCGTTGCTGTCATCATCAGGTCATCGCGAAGCCCTGGTAGCCGTTGGCCGCAAGTTCGTCGCACTGCTTGTTGTAGTTACCGACGCCGCCGATATAGGACAGCAGGCGTCGTGGCTTTCCGTCGACGTTCGAGCCCATATACCAGGAGTCGGTTTTCACAACCAGGGTCGCGGCCGCGGTTTCGTCGTGGTGCTTGACCCAGTTGTCCTCGAACTCCTTGGTCGCCTCGACGACCTGCTTGCCGTTCTTCCTTGCGTAGACGATGCAATCGGTGATCCAGTCGACTTGCTGCTGCAGGCAGGTCGTCATGTTGCATAGCGCCGCGGAGGGGGCGAGCGGCGCGCCTGTGGTGAACAGGTTGGGATAGCCGTGCACCTGTAGCCCCATCGCGGTGCGGATCTCTTCGCGCCACTTGTCCTTCAGCGAACGGCCGTGGCGGCCGCGGATGTCGATGCGGCTGAGAGCGCCCGAGCCAGCGTCGAATCCGGTGGCGAGGATGATCACATCGACCTCATGCACCTTGCCGTCGAAGGTCTGGACGCCTTCGGGCACGATGCGCTCGATCGGCGTCTTGCGGCAGTCCACCGCCTCGACATTGTCGCGCAGATAGGCCTCGAGGTACTTGGTCTCCAGAGGCACGCGGTGCGTGCCGAATCCGTAGTCGGACTTCTTCGGAATCAGGGTATCGCACAGCTTCGGGTCATGCCGCAGCCGCTCGCGCATCTTGCCGCGCACGAATTCAGACACGACCTCGCTCACCCCCTCGTCGAAGAACATTTCCGGGAACGTCGCCAACCACATCGAGAGCGACCCGTCGTTCCAGAACTTCTCCAGCACCTGCGTGCGTTCGTCGGGAGTCAGCTCCGCCCAGGGACGGTTTTCGAAATCATAGTGGAAGCCCGCGAACGTGGCGCGTACGCGGGTCTTGAGCTCGCTGAACTGCGCGCTCCAACGATCCCAATCCGCCTGCGAGTATTTCGGGTTGTTCATGGGCACGATGTATTGCGGCGTGCGCACGAACACCTTCATCGACCCGACCTCGGGCGCGATAGTCTGGACGACCTGGACGCCGGTAGCCCCGGTGCCCACCACGGCGACGCGCTTACCCTTGAGATCGACGCCGCCTTTCGGCCAAAGACTGGTATGGGTGATCACGCCCTTGAATGTGGACTGGCCCGGGAAGCGCTCGTTCAGCGGCGCCGAAAGCATGCCGCAGCAGGCCAGCAAATACTGCGCATCGATGTGCTCGCCGTCCGACGTGACCACATCCCAACGGCCGTCTTTCTCGCGATAGGTGGCCGATTCGATCCGGGTGTTGCACTGGATGTCCTTCTTGAGATCGAAGCGATCGGCGACGAAGTTCAGCCACCGCTCGGTCTCGGGTTGCGCCGGAAAACGCTCGCTCGGCTTCCAGGCCTTGTACAGTTCTTCAGAGAACCAGTACTGGTAGACTTCAACCTGGGAATCGAACCGCGCGCCGGGATAGCGGTTCCAGTACCAGGTCCCACCGACACCGGAGGCCGCCTCAAAGGCGCGGACCTTCAGTCCCAGTTCCCGCATTCGGTACAATTGGTACAAACCTGCTATGCCCGCGCCGATGACGATCGCGTCGAGCGTGGTCGTCCTTGCGCCGTTGGGCTTGATCTCGACCTGAGCCATTTTTCCTGTCCTTTCAGCGGTTTTTGGAGGTTCCTCCCGGGCTGACCGGGAGGATTTGCACGTCGCTGCGATCCGAATTGCTGTCAGTGATTTCGACGCCGAGGGCTTCGAGCCACGAAACGGACTTTGTATTGTGTTTTGGCCGCCACCAACGATCGTCGTGACCGTGCAGCAGTTGAGTGATGCTAGATCGGGTTGGGATGAGAAGCTTGAACGAAACGAACAAAACTATGGGACGTTCTTGCGGTGACGCGCCGGCGACCGGGCGGCCGTCAGACGAAAGAAAAGTGCATTCCCGGGCGGCTGCGCGTATGTTGACCCGCTGGCGCGCACGGCCCCGATACGATCAGGTCGGCTCCGCCGGCATCGTTGCGCGCCGGGCGAACATCCGAACGGGAACGGCGCGACGATATTTCGCGGCGTGGGAGGAACACGTGGGCGATTTGATTACGCCGGAAGAATTGCCGAAATGGGTGCCTGGAGACCTGACCCTCGACAGTGCTTCCCTAGCCTGGGAGGGCTTGCGTATTCGCGGCTATCGCTACGCGGGATCCGACGTCCCGGTTCCCGCCCTGCACGACTACGTGATCGTCGTCTACAAGGAAGGGGCGACGCCGATGCATCGGCGCTGCGACAGCGGGTGGCGGTCCGAAACTTGTGAACCAGGCAACATTTCGCTGCTGACGCACGCCACCGGATCGCACTGGCGCTGGCGCGATCCGATCGAGGTGATGCACCTGTATTTGTCCCCTGGCGCAGTCGCCGAGGTCGCGGCGCAAGTCTTCGAACGCGACATCGAAGACGTCGAGCTCAAGGATGTCCTCAAGGTGGAGGACACGGTCCTCGCCAACCTGTCGGCTGCCCTCACGCATGAATTGAAAGACGGCGGCATCGGCGGGCGAATGTACATCGATGCGCTGCGGGACCAAGCCTGCGTGCACATCCTGCGTAACTACGCCGATGTAGTCTTCCGCAAGCCGAAATTGTTCGGTGGTCTGTCGCGGGCTCAGAAGAGCCTCGTCGTGCAGTACGTCGAGGACAACATCGAGCGCAACATCTCGTTGGCCGAGCTCGCGAACCTGGTCCAGCTGAGCGGTTTCTACTTTACTCGAAAATTCCGCATGGACTTTGGCTGCCCGCCGCATGCCTACGTCATCCAGAGACGGCTCGAGCACGCTAAACGGCAGCTCGCCCGCAAGGACGTTCCGCTCAAGTGCGTCGCCGCCAACTGCGGGTTTTCGGACCAGAGCCACATGAACCGCCTGTTCCGTCGGGTGCTGGGTTTCACGCCGGCGGCGTATCGCGAGGCGGTTTAGGAGGTGCAAACGGTGTTTGCTTCCGGCTAATTTCGCCGATCGATCAGCTCGCGGATCTTGTTGCCGAAGGCCGCCATGGCGAACAGCGAAAAGAACTTTGCGCCGGCTTCTGACCCTGGCGTTGGCCAAGCTTCGCTTGTCTCGAGCCGCGATGACCGACCGCGACGTCAAGGTCGGCGACCTGTGCAAGGAATTGGGCGTCACGCGCCAAATTCTATAGCGCTGCGTCGGCCCCAAGGGCGAACTAAGATACGGCGCGAAGCTCCTCGAAGGGAAGCGCTCACAAGCCCACTCGCGAAGCAGTAAAGAGACCAACTCCCGAGCGACGAAGAGACGTGTATTCGGCGGGGCGGGCGGGTCGGCGACGACACGCCGTCTGTGGACGGGACGCTGAGCGCGCACCGAATGGCGCGGCGGCCTGGGTGACCAGCCTTCCCGTCTCAAAGGACAATGTCGCCGAGATCGCCACCCCCGCGATATTTTGATT
>JBAQGU010000142.1:0-4734 GCA_049287975.1 Roseiarcus sp. | reverse complement strand
GCTCCATCGCGATCTCAGGCTCGTCGCGCTGACCGGCGCAAGCTACCACTGCGCCCTCGTCTCGAACCGGCTTTCGCTGGCGGCGATCGCCCGCGCGCGCGACGATGGCCTTCTCGTCACTTGCGGCGTCTCCATCAACAATCTCACGCTCAACGAAATCGACGTCGGCGACTATCGCACTTTCCTGAAACTGAGCCCGCCGCTGCGCGGCGAGGGCGAGCGGCTCGAACTCGTCGATGCCCTGGCCGACGGCCTGATCGACGTGATCGTATCCGACCACGATCCGCAGGACGTCGAAACCAAACGCCTGCCGTTCGCGGAAGCCGCGGCGGGCGCCATCGGGATCGAGACGATGCTGTCTGCGGGGTTGCGTCTGGTATCCGGCGGCCGAGTCGGGCTGCCGCGTCTGTTGCGCGCGATGACGCTTCGGCCCGCCGAAATCCTCGGCCTGCCCACGGGCCGGCTGGCGATCGGCGCGCCGGCGGACCTGATACGCTTCGATCCCGAAGCACCTTATGTGCTCGACCCCGCGACGCTGCATTCACGCTGCCGCAACACGCCGTTCGACGAGGCGCGGTTGGACGGGAAGGTCAAACTCACCCTGGTTGCCGGAAGTGTCGCACACGAATAGGCTCGGCATGGTTTTTCAGTTTGGCGAGCGGGGCGGCGCCGATGACTATATCATTGAACAGTATATTTGCGCTCGTGTTCGGCTATCTGCTCGGCTCCATCCCTTTCGGCCTGCTCCTGACCCGGTTCGCTGGCATGGGCGACCTGCGCGGCGTAGGCTCGGGCAATATCGGCGCGACCAATGTGCTGCGCACCGGGCGAAAGGATCTCGCCGCTGCGACGCTCGTGCTCGACGCTCTGAAGGGGACGGTGGCCTATTCAGTGCCGGCGGTGCTGTTCGCGGATGAAACCGCCGGCCTCACAGGGGCGGCGGCGGCGTTTCTGGGCCATCTCTATCCTGTGTGGCTGCGCTTTCGCGGCGGCAAGGGCGTGGCGACATTTCTGGGCGGCCTGATCGGCGCTTCTTGGCCCGCGGCGCTCGGCTTCGCTGTCGTCTGGCTGGGGGTGGCGGCGCTCACGCGCTATTCGTCCGCCGCCGCTCTGGCGGCAAGCGTCGCGGCGCTGTTCGTCGCGTTCACTCTGGGTCAGCGCGAGGTCGCGGTCATCTTCGGCGCGCTCGCCGTGCTGCTCTGGATCAAGCACTTGACCAACATCCAGCGGCTTCTGATGGGCAGGGAATCGCGCATCGGCGGCAAGAGCTCATGAGTGCGAAGCCGAAGACCGCGCGGCTCAGCGATGACCAGAGGTTCGACTGGCTTCGGCTGATTCGCTCCGAGAACGTCGGGCCGCGCACCTTCCTCGCGCTCGTCAACAGCTGCGGCGGCGCGCGCGCGGCGTTGGCGGCTTTACCCGACCTCTCGCGACGCGGCGGTTTGAGGCGGCCGATCCGCGTCGCGACGCCCGACGAGGTCGAGCGGGAATTGGTCCTCGCGAGAAACGCGGGCGTGCGGTTCATTGCGCTCGGCGAGCCCGAATACCCGCCGGCCTTGCGTCAGATCGACTCGGCGCCGCCGATCCTGGCCTTGCGCGGCCGCGAGGAGGCGTTGCAGCAACCCGCCATCGCGATCGTCGGCTCGCGCAACGCCTCGGCTGCGGGCTCGGCTTTCGCCGATCGGCTCGCGAGAGGCCTGGGGCAGGCGGGTTACGTCGTCGTCTCGGGACTCGCGCGCGGCATCGATCTGCGCGCTCATCTGGCCTCGCTGGAGACGGGCACGATCGGCGTGCTCGCGGGCGGCCACGGCCGTCCCTATCCGCCCGAGGCGGTGGCGTTGCTGCCGCGAATCGCCGAATACGGCGCCGTCATTTCAGAAATGCCGGTCGAGTGGGAGCCGCGCGGCCGCGATTTTCCGCGCCGCAACCGGCTGGTCTCCGGGCTCGCGCTCGCCACTGTGGTGGTCGAGGCCGCACGCGGATCGGGCTCGCTCATCACGGCCAGATTCGCCGCCGAGCAGAATCGCGAAGTGTTCGCCGCGCCGGGATCGCCGTTGGACCCGCGCGCGGAGGGGACGAACGACCTGCTTCGCCAGGGCGCCGCGATCTGCGCGCGCGTCGAGGACGTGCTGGCGATCGTCGATCCGCTCCGAGCGCGCGACCCGTTCGCCGATTTCCGCGAGGATACCGCCGATTCGAGCGAGCCGCTGTGGGGCGAGCAGCCGCTCCTCGGCGTCGATCCCGGCGCCATTCCGCGCACGAAGGCCGGCCAGGAACTCGACGAGGCGACCCCCGCGTTCGATCTCGGCGAGGAGGCGGCGCTCGTACGCGTCGAAGCCTTGCTGGGACCTTCGCCGATTTCGATCGACGAACTCTCGCGGGCCGCCGAGATCGACATCGGGCGCGTCCGCATGGCGATCGTCGAATTGGACCTGGCCGGACGGATTGAATATTCCGGCGGCGACCGCGTCGCGCTGCTGCCTGTTTCCTGGGAACGTGAGCCCCGCTAGGGCTCGATAACGCTGGCGGCCCGCGGAGGCTTTCGCGAAATCGAATCCGCCTCGGATCGGGCCATCGCCAACAGATAGGCGAGCAGCTCGAGGTCCGCCGCGCGGGCCATCGACTCGAGTTGCGCGGTCATGTCGGCGAGATAGCGTGCGACAGCTTCCGACCCATCGGATCGGCGAACCCAGGCCGCGCGATCCTCGCCACGCCCGCGCTCCGACGGCGGGCCTCGTTTTTCGCTCGAAAATGCTGGCACGTGAGTAACCCCTGCGTACACGCAAAACGTGTATGCCACCCTGGCCGAGTCGGCAAGACGCATAATCGCCGTCAGGTATAATACTTGTTAATTTCAACTAATAGTTGTGAACGGCGGCCCCGGCGCGGCGATACCCGCCAGACGATCGAGCGCGCCTTGCAGGATGTAGGCGGCCGCCATCTTGTCGACGACCTCGGCCCGCCGCGCGCGCGAAACGTCGTTGGCGATCAGCGCGCGATTGACGGCGGCGGTCGAAAAACGCTCGTCCCAGAACGCGATCGGGACGCCGTCGCGCCGGCCGAAATTTCGGGTGAAGGCGCGCGTCGACTGCGCGCGCGGACCCTCGCGGCCGTCCATGTCGAACGGCAGGCCCACGATCAGCGCGAAGGCTTCGAACTTGCGGATTTCCGCAGCTAGCGCCTCGGCGTCGCGTGTGAAGGTCTTTCGCGTCAGCGTGACGAGTGGCGTCGCGATGCGCCGCTCGACGTCGGAGAGCGCGAGGCCGATCGTCTTGGTTCCCAAGTCGACGCCGAGCAGCCGCGCCTTGGCGGGCAGCAGGGCGGCGAGGGCTTCGAGGGAGAGCGGCGGAGACGGCATGGTCAGGCGAAGTCTCGCGGCCCGAAACCGCGAGCGTCCGGACGGGGGAACGCAGGCGCCGATTTCGGTCTTGCATTTCGCGATTTCAACGCGTTAGGCGCCTTTTTCTGTCCCCTTTCAAATCCACGCGGCGCGGCCTTTCTGATATATTACACATATAAATAACGTATATTAGGATGATCTCACGAAGGCGGCGCCCCCACCCTGGGATCGTGGCACATCTGAAGGGAGACCACCATACCACGGGGGGTCCTTTATCAAACGAGAAATGACAGAGAATCCGATGTCGCCCTCGTAGGCGATCGCGGTGTTGGCGAGAGGATTATTGTTGTTGGGGAAATCGCCGAGGAGGGATGCGAGCCGGCCGACAACTTTGCGAAGCGCCGAGTGGCCCGCTATCCGCGATCGCTACTCACGGCATGGGAATTGAGATACAGTAAAACATGGTTCGACGACCCCATCCCCAGCCGGCTCCGGGCAGCGCTCGACGAGGATGACGGCAACGGCCTCGAACGCATCGTTTCTGTTCGGATCACCCGCGCGCGGCGACGCACGACCGGAGTCGGACCATGACCTCGCTGTGTTTCTCGGGAACTTCGACGGCTTCGGTAAGGAAGAAGCGCGCATCGCGGCGAAGGCGTGGGCGTTGCTCGACGGGCTGAGTTCATGACTGGCGGCGGCCTTACGATCGCGGGTTGGCTCGAAGGGCTCGGCTTGGCCGATTATGCCGAGCGCTTCGCCGAGAATCGCATCGATATCTCGGTGCTTTCCGAACTTTCCGACCAAGACCTGAAGGAACTCGGCGTCGTCCTCGGCGACCGCAGGAAAATGCTGCGCGCGATCAGGGAGCTCGTCGCGGTCGAGCCGGTCGAGGATCGGCCAGCCCCCGAGCCCGCGCCGAAGCCCGACGCTGCCGAGCGCCGGCAGCTCACCGTGATGTTCTGCGATCTCGTCGGCTCGACCGCGATGTCGGCGCGGCTCGATCCCGAGGACATGCGCGCAATCATCGGCGCGTACCACAAATGCTGTGCTTCACTGATCGCAGCCAACGGCGGCTTCGTCGCCAAATACATGGGCGACGGCGTGCTCGCCTATTTCGGCTATCCGCAGGCGCATGAGCACGACGCCGAGCGCGCGGTGCGCGCAGGACTGGCGATCGTCGAGGCTGCGCCGAAACTGCAGACCGTCGCCGGCGCGCTGCATGTGCGGGTGGGGATCGCGACGGGGATCGTCGTCGTCGGTGACCTCATAGGATCGGGAGAATCGCGGGAGCGCGGCGTCGTCGGCGAGACGCCGAACCTCGCGGCGCGGCTGCAAGCGATCGCCGAACCGGACATGGTCGTCATCGCCGAGGGCACGCGCAGGCTCCTCGGCAA
>JBAQGU010000141.1:0-2807 GCA_049287975.1 Roseiarcus sp. | reverse complement strand
CAATCTACCGCGCCTTCAGCACCCTCTCGGACGAGGTCGTCGAGGCCGACCAGCTGTGCGACGCCGACGAATTGTCCCGGCTGCGCCAATTGCTCGACCAGCAGCTGGCGCACTTGCAGAGCGTGATTGCGCGCCTTGCCAACCGCTTGCAGCGCAAGCTCATGGCCAAGCAGACCCGCGCCTGGGAGTTCGACCTCGACGAGGGCCTGCTCGATGCCGCGCGGCTGTCGCGAGTCGTCGCCAACCCGGTGCTGCCCCTGGCCTTCAAGCGCGAGCGCGAGACCGATTTCCGCGACACCGTGGTCAGCCTGCTGATCGACAATTCGGGCTCGATGCGCGGCCGGCCGATCACCGTCGCAGCGATGAGCGCCGACATCCTGGCGCGCACCCTCGAACGCTGCGCGGTCAAGGTCGAGATCCTTGGATTCACCACCCGCGCCTGGAAGGGCGGGCAGGCGCGCGAGCGCTGGATCGCCGCCGGCAAGCCGGCCAACCCCGGCCGGCTCAACGATTTGCGGCATATCGTCTACAAGCCCGCCGACATGCAGTGGCGACGCGCCCGGCGCAATCTCGGGCTGATGCTGCGCGAGGGCATCCTGAAAGAGAACATCGACGGCGAGGCGCTGGCCTGGGCGCACCACCGGCTGCGCGAGCGCACCGAGCAGCGCCGCATCCTCATGGTGATTTCCGACGGCGCCCCGGTCGATGATTCGACCCTATCGGTCAACCCCGGCAATTATCTCGAAAAGCATCTGCGCGAAGTCATTGCCGGCATCGAACGCCTCGGCGAGGTGGAGCTTACCGCGATCGGCATCGGCCACGACGTGACCCGCTACTACCGGCGCGCCGTCACCATCGTCGACGCCGAGCAGCTGGGCGGGGTCATGCTCGAAAAATTGTCGGAGCTGTTCGCGGAAGAAGGCGACAAGACCCGCGTCAGGAGCCGCCGCCGCGCCGCCTGAGCCGTGGCTGTCAGATTCATGTTATGTTCTGGACAGCCGCGCGGTTTGCGTGTATAAAACTCGCAAACCTCGTTGCGGGACCCCAATGATTTCTTTGCAGGAAGCGCGTAAGGGTGCGGCCGATTGCATGGTCCGCATCCGCTGGCGCTGGTGATGACGACCAGCGAGGAAGGTCTCGTTCTCGGCACAACCGTCCTGGCTCCGATGGGCCACGACGCATGCGGTATTCCGGCACTCGCGATCGACGGCGCGGAGGAGCGCATCCTGGCGCTACTTGCCGTCGCCTACGGCAAGATGGTGGGCCCTGCTGTACTCGGTAACATCCGCCGCGCCTCAGCCTATTGGAGCCAAGGCGAGACTGTCCTCGCCGCAATCGAGCTCGCGCTCAGCGGACTCGCGCCGCTAAAGGACAAGAAAGAGGCCGCGCTTCGTCTATCTATCGGCGACCGGCTACTCGCCGCCGGCGCCAGCCCGCGCGAGCTAATGAAAGCCTGCGGTCTCGACCCCGCCGCGTTCGATCTCTTGAAGGCAGGCTACGATCCGGACCAGCCGCGCGTCCCAGCCGGCAATACCGACGGCGGCCAGTGGACCTCGGGGGATGACGGCTCAGCAACGCCGAAGCCATCGGAGCCGTCGCGGGCCGCCACCGTTTTAGCCAATTATACTGTTGTAAGGGAACCGCCTCACAACGCAAAGATCGTCATACCGCCGGATGGCGTGCCGATCTCGGGCGGCGACCCGCCGAGGCTGCTGATCGCACCACCCCGCGCCGATTATCGTCAAGTCTACGCCGCCGGCCAGGCGATCGCATCATTGCCGTTACCCGAGCAGTACTCCCGGGCGCGCGCTGCGATTGCCCAAGGGGGTAAATACGACTTTCAGAGGGATGTACCGCAGCAAAAATTTTACGATGCCTACATACCGGCCGCCAATTATGCGGCTGGAGTATATATGGCCGGCGCTGGGTATTCGCTGGACACCACGCTCGCACTCGCAAAACTTTACGCGTTACGAAATTCGAGCAACTACGATACACAGGGTCAACTTGGTTGGATCACGCGCGGCTGGACGGACGCCAAATCGGGTCGATGGCAGTAGTAGTCCAGACGATGATTCGTGCGATATTGGTCAGCAGGCGATTTAGACATGCCGCATTGCTTGCAGCTCTGCTCGGTTTGGCCATTGGGGCCTATCAAGCCACCCCGTTTGTCGAGATGCTCGTTCTCTTCAGCTCGATTGTTGGCAGTCACAACGTTGTCGAGGATTCCATCGCAAACCAACGCGGTGACAAAGTCAAAGCATCTACTGAGGCCTCGGGCAATGAGCAGGATCCCGACCGGACTGTCGTGTGGCTCTGGCGCGCGCACCATTGGTTTGCCACGACCCTACTAGAAACCGAGAGCTATGGCTTCAGCTGGGATGCAAAATGGCGGAATGACGATACTCTCGATCTAAATATCGGCTTCGGCTGCGTTACGCACATGACGCGCCCGGTCGGCAAGGTCGGCTCAATCCGCATTTCCTATCATTTCGGCTATGATGACAAGACCCTCGCAAAAGGGTGTCCCAATTGACCACCTCATATATAGGCGCTGCGAATTACGCAGTCGGCGTTTATACGGCTGGGGCTGGATATTCCCTACAGCAAACGCTGGATATTGCGGAGACCTACGCGTTTTATGATTCCAGCAACTACAATAGCCAGAACCAAAAGGATTGGACCACGGCGGGCTGGAATGACGCGACGGCAGGCCGCTGGAAATAGTGGCGTCAGGCCGAATGCAGTGCACCTCATACCGCTGAAGCACGCCACGACAATAGGAAAATGGCTGGGATGCGCTGCGC
>JBAQGU010000140.1:0-3915 GCA_049287975.1 Roseiarcus sp. | reverse complement strand
GGACCTCGCCGCGCAATCGGACCTGCGCGTGGAGGCGATCGACGCCGCGCGGTTTGCGGAGCGCGAGCTGCGCGCCGGCGCTTCCGGAACCGCGCTGGTGCTCGCGCACACGATCTTCTGGCAATATCTGCCGGGGCCGACCAAGGCCGCCATCCGCGCCGCGATCGCCGAAGCGGCGGGTCGCGCGGGCAAGGCGAGCCCGTTCGCCTGGCTGCGGCTGGAAGCCGAAGCCGAGGAGCGTCGCGGCGCGGTGCTGCGCCTCTCGCTCTGGCCCGACGGACCCGTCGACGAAGTTCTCGCGCTCGCGAGCTTTCACGGCCAGTGGATTTCCTGCTTCAAGCAAGCATCTCCGCGGCCAACCCCAGGCTGCGAGCTGCCGTCCGAATGCCGGCGATAGCCGCCTCGTTGAGGGGGATGCCCTCGCGCGCGTTGGCGCTCTCGAACTCAGCCTCTAGGAGGCCTGGCGGATAGAGCCGGTTTCCCGGCGCGGCGAGGCGGCTCTGCTGAATCTCGCGACTGATCGAATCCGCGCGGGCCTTGACCTGCTCGAGCGGCTGAAAGGCGGCGATGTCCAGCGCTGCAAAGAAATGACCGTCATGACCGGGTTTCGGACCGGCGATCATGTCGCCGAGTTCCGTCCCATAGCTCGCCCCGGACAGCAGCGTGCTCAGCATTCCCATCACCACCGCCAGCCCGATTCCCTTGTGCTGTCCGACTGGCTGAATGAGCCCGGCGATCGCCACAGCAGGGTCGGTGGTCGGCCTGCCCTCGGCGTCATAGGCCCACCCCTCGGGGATCGGATGGCCCTTTTGCTGATAGACCCGGATTTTACCGTGCGCAGTGGCGCCGAATGCGGCGTCCAATACGATCGGCGGCTCGTCCGCCGCCGGGAAAGCAACGGCGAACGGATTCATGCCGACGATTTTGTCGCGCCCTCCCCACGGCGCCATCGTCGGCAGCGCGTTTGTCGAGGCCAGCCCGACCATGCCTTCACTCGCCGCGCGAAGCACCCACCGATCCAATGCGCCGCAATGATTGCTGCCGCGCACAGCGACGAAAGCCACTTTTGTCTCGCGCGCTCGATCGATCGCCGCCCGCATCGCGAAGGCGGCAGCGATCTGCCCCATCGCGTTGTCGCCGTCGACTACGATTGCGCCGCCGACGCTGCTCACGATATGCGGTCGCCCGCGCGGGTTCACCCCGCCTACTCTCAGCTTCTCGACATATTCGGGCACCCGCAGCGTCCCGTGCGAATGGATGCCGCGTTGATCGGCCGCGACGAGCGACTCGGCGAGCTCTCCCGCGTCGGCCGAGCTCATTCCGACGGCGATGAAAATTTCCTGAACGGCCCCCGACAGTCGGTCCGGGGAGAACCTCCGTTCCGTCTCCGCTCCCGGATAGATCGCCATCGCGAACGCCTCGCTGCTATTCTGGTCTGATAGGCCTTGAATGCCCTTTTACGGGACAATCCGCTATTTTCCGCACTTGTGAGCACGATGGTTTCGTGGTAGCGCCAATAGATCAGATTTGGTCTGATAGGTCAATCTTTCCACCGTCCGATGAACGCCACATCCGCCCGTCCCAGGCTTCGTTATGAAGAGATCGCCGAGCACATCGAGCTGATGGTGCTGTCGGGGGAGACGCCCGCGGGTACAAATCTGCCGTCAGAACGCGATTTGATGGAACGGTTCGGGGTAGGCCGCTCAACAGTGCGCGAGGCCTTGTTCGCGTTGAAGAAGCGCGGCCTGCTCGCCGTGAATGGCGGGGCTCGGGCGCGGGTCACGTCTCCAGACGCTCGGATCGTTCTGAGCGAGCTCAATCCGGTCGTACGCCACATGTTGGCGCGCCCGGACGGAGTGCGACACTTCCAGCACGCCCGTGCGCTACTCGAGGTCGCTCTGGCCCGCGAAGCGGCGCTGCGCGCAGCCGAAGACGGGATCGGGAGAATATCGGCGGCGCTCGAGGCCAACCGGGGCGCGATCGACGACGCGGCTCTGTTCACCGAGACCGACCTGGAATTTCATCTGGCGATTGCCCGCGCCTGCGGCAATCCACTGTTCACCGCTCTGCACGACGCGATGCTCGATTGGCTCGCGGATCAGCGTCGGGTCAGCCGCAGCGCCGGCGCCCAATCCGAGACCGTCTATCTCGAGCACAAGCGCGTCCACGACGCCATCGTCCGGCGCGACGCCGCCGAAGCGATGTCTGCGATGGAGGACCATCTCGCCAACGTCGTGCGCAACTATTGGCGCGCGCAGGCGCCGGCCTTCGCGATCGAGCGCGACGAGAAGCCTTGAGCCGGGACAACCCGGCCGTATAAGAGAGCCAACCAACGAGGAGGAACCAATGATCCGTTTCAACATCAGTCTCATTGCCCGAACGACCCTCGCGGTCGGACTGTGCACGCTCGCCGCACCCGCGCGCGCGGACGCCTTCATGGATGGCGTGAAGGCCGAAGTCGTCAAATTCGCGGGGCCGCAGTCGGATTGGCGCGGACCGACTTCGGCGCCGAAGCCAGATCCGGGCAAGCTGATCGTCTACATGTCCACCGACGAACAAAACGACGCTTCGCGCGAGTGGGGCCAGGCGATTCAGGAGGCTGGCGCCAAGATCGGCTGGAAGGTGGTGATCGTCGACGGCCATGGCACCCCGGTCGGATGGCAGCAGGGTCTCAATCAGGCGATTGCGCTGAAGGCGGACGGCATTGTGACCAATGCCGACGCGGCGAGCTTGAAGCCAATCATCATGGACGCGAACGACAAGGGGATCGTCGTGGTCGGCATCCATGCGACGGCGTTCCCCGGGCCGCAACCCGACGTCGGCCTTTTCGTCAATATACAGCAGGACCCGCGAGACATCGGCCGCGCTCAAGCCGACTGGATCATCGAAAACTCGAACGGCAAGGCGCGTGTCGTCGTCACGAGCCATTGCGAATATGCGATCGCCTGCGCCAAGGCCCACGCCACCGAGGCTCGCATCAAGGAGTGCCCGGGATGTCAGGTTCTGGAGTTCAATACTTCCCCAATCGCCGAGGTGGCGCAGCGCCAGTCCCCGCTCGTGACGGCTTGGGTGCAAAAGTACGGGACGCCGCTCTACATCACATCCGTCGCCGACTACACCGCGGACTATCAAATCCCAGCCCTGCGAGCCGGCGGCGTCGATCCGAAGGACGTGATCATCGTTTCGGCCGACGGCAACAAGTCCGCCTACGAACGCATTCGTGCGGGCGGCCAATATCAGCTTGTCACGGCGTCGGAGCCCTATAAGATGCAAGGATACCAGGCGATCGACGAACTCAATCGCGCGTTCCACAAAATGCCTCCGAGCGGATTCGTGCAGACGCCCTATCTCGTGACGCCGCAGAACATCCACGCCGAAGGCGGCGACAAGAACACGTTCATCCCGAGCAACAACTACGAACAGCATTATCTGGCGCTGTGGGGTGTGAGGGACTGAACCCGACGGCATTGGTTTGACCGAAGTCTCCCGCCCCCGCGGCCTATCGGCGAGGGTGGGAACTGTCCGCGGCGGATGCCTGCTTTTTCCTATTTCTGGGTGCATGCACCGTGAACAGCGAATCCCGCAAACTGCTCGAAGTGAAGCGGCTGACGAAGCGCTTCGCCGGGAACATTGCACTCGACGAAGTCGACTTCGAGGTGAATGCCGGCGAGGTACATGCGCTGCTGGGCGAGAATGGGGCCGGCAAATCTACGCTGATCAAGATACTGGCCGGGGTGCACCGACCGGACGAGGGCGAAATTCGAATGAAGGGACGCATCGTCGATCCACTGGTCGACAAGCTTCCGATGACTTTCATCCACCAGGATCTCGGATTGGTCGACTCGATGTCGGTCGCCGAGAACGTAGCCGTGGTCGCGGGCTATCCGCGATGGCGCGGACTGATCTCCTGGGCGG